>CAZMMO010000374.1:1254-2318 GCA_964567365.1 uncultured Rhodanobacteraceae bacterium
TTTCAGCTCTTCCGCCAGCAGGTCCTTGTCGAGCTGTACCTCGTGGCTGCGAAGCAGCTTGGCGACGGTCTGGTAATAGGCTTTGCGATGTACGCGGCTGTCGCCGGGGGTGGGCACCTGGGCTTCGTAAATCGTCGGATAGCGGGCATGCCGGGTCAGTGCGATCTGCACGACGAAGGCCACGGCGACGGCGAGCATGGTCGGCATGATCAGTTCGAAACCGCCGGTCATTTCGATCACCATGACCATGGACGCGATCGGCACCCTGGCGCCGCCCGCGAACACGGCCGCCATGCCCACGACGGCAAACCAGGCGCTATCCACGTCGATGTGCGCGATGTGCAGCAGCGCCGCAAACGAGGCTCCCAGCATGGTCCCCACGTAGAGCGTGGGGCCGAACATGCCGCCGGCCCCGCCCGAGCCGATGGTGAGCGACAGCGTGAGAATCTTGCCGAGCGAAAACAGCAGCAGGACCCATACCGCCAGGCCGGCACCGCCCTGCAGGGCAAACTGGATGTAGCCGTATCCGCCGCCGATAATCGGCGGCAGGACGATGCCGATCAACCCGACGGCAAGCCCCCCGACGGCGGGTTTGAGGAAGCGGGGCATGTGCAACGAACCGAATGCGTCGCGGGTTCGGTAATACACGGTCGGCAACAATGCACCGAAGGCTCCCGCGACGACGCCGAGCAGGGCGAACCAGACCAGTTCCAGCGGCTGCACGCTGCCGCCGTCCGGCGGCAGCAGGAACAACGGCGTGAAACCCGAAAACATGCCCGTGATCGCATAGGCCACAGCCGCCGAGATCAAGGTGTAGATCAGCGCGCCGCCTTCGAAGGCCATGCCGGAATAGAGGATTTCCACGGCAAAAATCGCCGTACCCAGCGGACTTTTGAAGATGGCCGAGAGACCGGCCGCCATGCCGATCAGGATGATGACCCTGCGCTCTTCGTCGGGCAGCTTGAAAACCTGTCCGACGATGGCGCCGACACCGGAGGCGATCTGCGCCGTGGGCCCTTCGCGGCCGCCTGATCCGCCGGTACCGATGGTGATGGCGCTCACGA
>CAZMMO010000375.1:0-2311 GCA_964567365.1 uncultured Rhodanobacteraceae bacterium
CGAGTCCCGAGTCCCGAGTCCCGAGTCCCGAGTCCCGAGTCCCGAGTCCCGCCCTCAAACAATCGCGGCGTGCGGCCTCGGCACATCGATCAGCGAGCCGCCGGTCTCGATCACCGCGCTGGCGGCGGCGCCGAGCAGGCCTGCGTGGGGATGGGTGATGACCAGGGTGGGTACCGCGCGCATGGCCGGGCTGAGCCGGCCCTTGTCCTCGAAACGGTGCCGGAACGTGCCCTGGCGCAGCCACGGCACCAGCAACGGCGGCAGGCCGCCGGCCAGGTAGGCGCCGTCCCAGCTGCCCAGGCTCAACACGGCGTCGCCGACGACGGAGCCGAAGATGGCGCAGAAGCGCTCCACGGTGCGCGTGCACAAGGCGTCCTCGCCTTTTTGCGCGCGCTGGGTGATCTGTTCGGGTGCCAGCGGCTCGACCGTGTCGCCGTCAATGGCGGCCAGGGACTGGTACAGGTTGGTCAGCCCGCTGCCGCTGATCAGGCGTTCGTTGGAGACGTGACCGAAGCGTTTCGTCAGGTGTTTCAGGATCTCGATCTCCTCGGGTGTGTCCGGCGCGTAGCCGCAGTGCCCGCCCTCGGTCTCCAACGGACGGAAGCGGTCGTCGCGCAGCAGCAATGCACCCACGCCCAGGCCGGTGCCGGGACCGATCACGGCGAAGGTCTGCGGATCGCAGCAGCCGATGACCGGCGCCGCCGGCTTGCCGACCACGATGGTGTCGCTGGCGTCCAGCAGCGGCAGGCACATGCTTTGCGCGGCAAAGTCGTTGAGCAGGCGCACCGACTCCAGGCTGAGCGCGTGGCGCACCGTGTCGGCGAAGATCCGCCAGGGACTGTTGGTGGCGCGCACCACGCCGTCGTCGATGTGGCCGGCGATGGCGAATACCGCGTGCCGCGGCCGGGCACCGACCTGGTGCAGGTATTCGGTGGCGGTGGCTTCCAGCGAAGGGAAGTCGCTGACGTTGTAGCGACGGATGCTGTCCACCAGCAGCGGCGGGCGTACGCCGGGGTCGGCCAGGGCGAAGCGGGCGTTGGTGCCGCCGATGTCGGCGATCAGGATGGGCTGTGGCTGGGCAGGGCTCATGCGAGGAGAGAATTCCGTCGGTGGATGGGTGCCGGCGCTGTGGAAGCCTGGGCCGGCCAAACAAGAAACCTTACGTGATCAGGGCGGCCGACAGAACCCCACGGTGGGTACGTATGCCGCCTAAGCATAAAGGCGGGGCCGGTGGCGATCGTGAATGGCGCCTGCGCGGGCATCAGGGTTTGTCGGCCAGGGCACCGCCGCGCGAGGCGATCACGCGCGCGTAGAAATACGCGCTGGCCTTGCGCGTGCGCTTGTGCGTGGCGTAGTCCACGTGCAGCAGGCCGAAGCGGGGCGCGAAGCCGAGCGACCACTCCAGGTTGTCCAGCAGCGACCAGGCGTAATAGCCGCGCAGGTCCACCCCGGCCTGGAGGGCGGCGTGCGCGGCGCGCAGATGCGCGCGCAGGTAGTCCACGCGCAGGGGGTCGGGCAGCGGTTCGCGGGCGGCCACCGGCGGATCGTAGAAGGCGGCGCCGTTTTCGGTGATGTAGATCGGTGGCCGCCCATAGGTTTCGCTGGCCCAGGTCAGCGTGTCGACGAGGCCCTGCGGGAATACTTCCCAGCCGGTCTCGGTATAGGTGGCCTGCACCTGGCGCACGCTGGACGCCTTGAGCGGATACTGCACCGCGTCATGGCGGGTGACGCCGCGGGTGTAGTAGTTGATGCCGAGGAAATCGACCGGCTGGCGGATCTGCTCGAAGTCGGCGGCGGGCCATTCGGGCCACGCCGCGCCGAAGATCTCGCGCAGTTCTTCGGGATAGCGGCCCAGGAGCGCGGGATCGAGGTATTGCCGGTTCATGTAGGCGTGCGCGCGCCGTGTCGCGGCCTGGTCCGCGGCCGAGTCCGAAGCCGGGTATTTCGGTTCGATGTTCACCACCAGGCCGATCTGCTGCTTGCCGCTGGCGCGGTAGGCCTGGACCGCCCGGCCGTGCGCGCGCAACAGGTTGTGGGTGACGATCGGTGCCTCGTACAGATTGCGGTGGCCGGGTGCCAGCGCGCCGTGCAGGTAGCCGCCGTCGGCCACCACCCAGGGCTCGTTCAGCGTGACCCACAGCGGCACGCGGTCGTCCAGCGCACGGAAGCACACCTGGGCGTAGTCGGCGAACCAGTCGGCGACGTTGCGATTGAGCCAGCCGCCGCGGTCGTCCAGCGCTGCCGGCAGGTCCCAGTGGTACAGCGTCGCCATGGGGCGGATGCCGTGCTCGAGCAGGGTGTCGACCAGGCG
>CAZMMO010000376.1:0-2309 GCA_964567365.1 uncultured Rhodanobacteraceae bacterium
TGGAGGTGGACATTTCCAGCCAGTCGGCGGGGTTGGGTTGACGACCCATGAATGCATGATCCCGTTGCCAGGAGCCTGGGCGGTGGAAACCCGGACTCCCAAGACTGCCGCCGTCGCGCTTTCGCCCGTTCAGGCGTCGGCAGGACGCGGCAGGCCGAACCATTCTTCCAGCTTGCCCAGCAGGCGTGCGAGTTCCAGCGTCATCAGCGCCAGGCGCGCATCCATTTCCTCGGCCGCCGAATCGCCCTGGGTACTGTCGAGCTCTTCGGTGACCACGTCGAAAAAGCGCACTTTGCGGATGACCATGTCCTCGCCGAGCACGAAGCCGATGCGTTCGTCGAAGGACAGGCCAAGCTGGAACACCTGCTTGCCATTGCGAAGATGCTCCCGAATTTCGTCGCTTTCAAGTTCCTGGTGGCGACAGCGGACCACGGCGCCGCCGGCACCGCCCGGATCGCGCAGTTCGCACTCGTCGGCCAGGGCCAATCCGGCCGGAAGCTGGCCGCTGGTCAGCCAGTCGGTCATGCACTGGCGCGGCGATTTTTCCGGCGCCAGCGGCACGGCGGGAAAGCTGCCCAGGGCCTCGCGCAGGGTCGAGAGCGCGTTTTCGGCGGCCTTGCGGCTGGAGGTGTCCAGGACCAGCCAGCCATGCTTGCGGTCCAGCCACGCGCCCAGCCGCGAGGGACGCGCGAACGCGCGCGGCAGCAACTGGTCCAGCACTTCGGCCTTGATGCGCTTGCGCTCGCGCCCGCCGACGGAGCGCCCTTCCTCGCTGGCGATCTTGCGGACCTTGCGCGACAGTTCCTGGTTCACCACCGCGGCCGGCAGCAGCTTGTCCTCGCTGCCCACGCTGACCAGCAGGTGCTCGCCGACGGCGCGCAGCAGGGGTTCGTCCTCGCCGCCGCCCAACGGCGAAACGAAGCCGCGGGTGGTCATTTCCAGCGGCCCGCAGGGGCGCAGCCGGTGCTCGTCGAGCGCCGCCTCCAGATCGTCCAGGCCCGCGGCCACCGCAGGGGAAAAACGGAACAAGGTCAGGTTGCGGAAAAACATGGGCCGGGAAGACTCCTGGACGACGGCGGGCGCGATGACGGGTCACCCCGGCATCGGAAGGGCGGTCATTGTATACGGTCCATCCGGCGTGTCGGGCCGCGCTACACTGGGGACTCCCGCCGAACCAGGTCGACCGTATTCCGCCATGCGCATCGAGGAATCCGCCCGGATCGCCCAGCGCCTCATCGAATTGCGCACCGAGCACCGCGATCTCGACGCCGCCATCACGCGGCTGTCCGAAACCCCGGCCAGCAACCAATTGCAGTTGACCCGTTTGAAGAAGCGCAAGCTGCTGCTCAAGGACACCATCGCGCGCCTGGAAAGCCGCCTGATCCCCGACCTGGACGCGTAGCGTCCCTGGGTTGTGCGCAGGAGCGGGCTGTGCTCGCAATGGATACCTGATCGTGCCTCGAACAACAGGCAATCCCCCGTAAGGCGGGCACTGCCCGCCGCAAGCCTCCCGCGTTGCACGAACATTTTTTGTCGGGCAATGCCCGACCTACGCCAAGTTGTCTACGACAACGAGCGCGTCAGTGGCCGTTGGACGGGACGGGGAAGGTTTGCACGCCACCGCTTTGCGCAGCCGCCGGCTGCCCAGCGGTCGACGCGCGGCCGCACTGGTACGCGCCCCACTTCTGGCTGCCGTCGGCCGGCTGGGCCAGGGGATGCACGGTATCGGCCCCCATTTCGGCCGCCTGGTTGCGTGCCATCACTTCGAGCTCGTCGCGCACCTTGATGTCGTTGCGGTTGATCGGCCCCAGATGGTCGGCCACGGACACGGTGACCGTGCCCAGTTGCTTGCAGGCGCTCATGTCGCCGCTCCAGTCGGTACGCACCTGGCGCCCGGCGTCGTCGAGCTTGATGCCCCAACTGCAACCGCCCAGCAGCACAGGCAGGAGGACGGAAATCAGCAGAGTCTTGCGCATGGGTTTCTCCAGCAGGTCGGATCGGTGCCGCACAAGCGTCGGACGGGGTGCCGCGGGGCGCTTCATGGTAACGCGAGCCGGAGCCGGCGGCACGCGGCCGCGATTCACGCCCGCGGACACTGCGGGCGTCCGCGGACACCGGGCCCGGACGATTCGTCACCCGGTGATGTCACCGCAACTACATGACAAACATCCATTTTTTCCGACGGACTCGTTTGGCACGCTGTTTGCCATACCTACAGTACCCCCCACGAGGAAATCCGAATGAAAACCGAACAAGTCATGATGTACACCCTGTTTTTTCTCTGCTCCGCGCTGGTGGCCTGCGCCGTG
>CAZMMO010000377.1:0-2303 GCA_964567365.1 uncultured Rhodanobacteraceae bacterium
CTTCGTCGCCAGCTCGCGCATCTCGCGCGCGGCGCCGGTGATCTCGTCGATGGTTTCCTTCTTCACGCGCAGGCCGCTGATGATGGCCGCCGTAATCAGCGGGCTGACTTGGCCCGCCATGATCTGCTGCATCAGCTCGACCATTTCGTCGTGGAAGATCTCGCGGTGATCGATGGTGCGCTGCAGGGCTTCGGTGGGCGTGATGGGCATGGTCGGCACCTGTCTCAAGCGGCTCGCGCCAGGGCGCCAGCAAGAAAATTGCGCAGCAGATCGTGGCCCTGGTGCGTGAGGATGGACTCGGGATGGAACTGCACGCCCTCGATCGGCAGGGTGCGATGGCGCAGGCCCATGATCTCGTCCAGGGAGCCGTCGGCGTTTTCGGTCCAGGCCGTCACTTCCAGGCAATCGGGCACGCAGGTCTTGTCCACCACCAGCGAATGGTAGCGGGTGGCCTCCAGCGGTTCGGGCAGACCCTGGAACACGCCCTGGCCGCGGTGGCGCACCGGCGAGGTCTTGCCATGCATGATGCGCCCCGCACGCACCACCCGCCCCCCGAACACCTGGCCGATGGCCTGGTGACCCAGACACACCCCCAGGATCGGCACCTCGGCGCCCAGTTCGCGCAGGACATCCAGCGACACGCCCGAGTCGTCGGGTGTGCCCGGACCCGGCGAGATCACGATCGAGGAGGGCTTCAGGGCCCGGATGCCGGCCACGTCCAGCGCGTCGTTGCGCACCACGCGCACCTGCTGCCCCAGCTCGCCCAGGTACTGCGCGAGGTTGAACGTGAAGCTGTCGTAGTTGTCGATCATCAACAACATGGGGTTCCCCGCCATGGCCCGCGCCGGGGCCCGAAAGCGCCCATTGTGGCGAGACCTCGGCGCAGGCTCAAGCGATTCGGGGGCATAAGCGAATGCCAGTGCGCGTCCACGGCAGCTTCGGGGCCGCCGTCCGGCCGGCACGCGCGCGGCGACTGTCCTCGCCAGGGTCGACACGATGCCCCGCCCGGCCCTGTCCGACGAGGCCCGGTCGCTTGCAGCGGGATTCGGCAACGGCACGCACGGCGGCCCGCATGCATGCCATGACCAACGGGATCTGGCCAGCATGCGACTGACGTAGTGAAATGTCCGTACCCACGATCCACGGAGCATGCCATGTCCCACCCCTCCAGCCAGGACGCCTTCGACCCGCGCGCGGCCGCCTACGTCACCAGTCCCGTGCACGCGCAAGGCCCCGATCTGGACCGCCTGGAAGCCATCGTGCGCGAGCGCAGGCCGGCGCACGTGATCGACCTGGGTTGCGGCAGCGGGCACGCCGCGCTGCGCATCGGCGCCGCCGGTGCGGGCTTCGTCGCCGCCGTGGACGTATCTCCGCGCATGCTCGAGGCCGTGGCCGAACAGGCGGCCATCCAGGGCCTGGACAACCTCACCACGCACCAGGCCGATGCCGCCGCCCTGCCCTTCGACGATGCCCGTTTCGATCTGCTGGTGACGCGCTTCAGCGCCCACCACTGGCACGACTTCGCCGGTGGACTGCGCGAGGCCCGGCGCGTGTTGCGCGCCGACGGCCTGGCCGTCTTCATCGACGTCATCGCCGCCGAGGACGCCCAGGCCGACACCTACCTGCAGACCATCGAGACACTGCGCGACCCGTCGCACGTACGCGACTACCGCTTGTCCGAATGGATGCTGGCGCTGGGCGCAGCCGGCTTCGCGCCGTGCGCGCTGTCGCGCCGTCCGCTGCACATGCAGTTCGACCGCTGGGTCGCGCGTACCGACACGCCGCAGGTCCACGTGCAGGCGATCCGCTCGTTGCAGCGGGGCATGGAGCCGGCGCTGGCAAAAACCTTCGACCTGCGCGAGGACGGCAGCTTCGGCTTCGAGGCAATCACACTCGAGGCACGACCCACCTGACACGCGGCCGCGCGGCTCGACGACGGACAAGACGCGCGGCACACTGCGGACATGAACCCGCCCCGTCGTCACCGTCCCGGCCGTCGCCGCAAATGGCTGTGGACCCCGGCCGTCGTGCTGGTCGCCATCGTGTCGGCATGCGTGCTGGGCAGTTGCTCGACCGTCCGCTACTACTCGCACCTGGCCCTGGGCGAGGCCGACGTCCTGATGGCGCGCAAGTCGATCCGGAAGCTTGTCGCCAACCCGGACACGCCGGACCGCCTACGCAAGCGCCTGCAGCTCGCCCTGCGCGCCCGCACCTTCGCCTCCGACCACCTCGGACTGCCGCGCAACCGGAGCTACACGCTGTACGCCGACATCGGCCGCCCGTTCGTGATGTACAACGTGTTC
>CAZMMO010000378.1:0-2301 GCA_964567365.1 uncultured Rhodanobacteraceae bacterium
CTTCCATGGCCTCTCCCCGCGTGCGCTGGGGTGACGAGGTTATTCGAGGTCCCCTGTAGGAGCGCACCCGGGCGCGACAGCATCAGCGTTCAATGAGCTTTGAGCCAGTCGCGCCCGGGTGCGCTCCTACAATGGAGAGCATGCCAAACGCTGGCGACACTTGCGCGTCCGTGCGCGTGCGGCGATCATGGCGCCTCGTTGTCAACATGGGGAAGGCGCATGGGCAATCGATGGGTAGGCCGGTTATGGGCGGCATCGGTGCTGGTGGCGGTCATGGTGTTCGCGGGCGCGCAGGCGGCACCTTCGAATCTGCCTCCGGTGAAGGCCGAAAAGGTCGCGCCCCACGTGTGGTACCTGCATGTCATCGGCGGCAACGTGACGGCGCTGGTCGGCAAGCAGGGCTCCTTGCTGGTGGATGCGGAATTCGAGCCGGCGGTTCCGGAACTTCTGGCCAAGCTCAAGGCCATCGGCGGCGGCGCGCCGAAGTTCGTCATCGACACCCACTATCACCAGGACCATACCGGCGGCAACGCCGCCATGCGGGCGGCCGGCGCCACGCTGATCGCGCACCAGCGCGTGTACGATCGCCTGACCTGGGTCCAGCGTCCCGCGTTTGGCGCTTCGGTACCGGCCCCGGTGCCGGCCGAGGACCTGCCGGACCTGACCTACCGCAACCGCCTCACGCTGCATTTTGACGGCCAGACCGTGCAGGTGGTGCATCTCCCCGGCGGCCACACCGACGGCGACTCGGTGGTGCGGTTCCCGCAGGCCAACGTGATTGCCACCGGCGACCTGTTCTTCAACGGCATGTATCCGTACATCGACGTCAATGCCGGCGGCAACGTCAACGGCGTGATTGCCGACATCGACCGCATGCTCGCGTGGATGGACGACAAGACCGTGGTCATTCCCGGGCATGGTCCCGTGAGCGACAAGGCCCAGTTGAAGCGTTACCGCGGCATGCTGGTCGAGGCGCGCAACCGGGTCCGCACGCTGATCGACGCCGGCAAGACGCTGGAGCAGATCCAGGCGCTGCATCCCACGGCGTCGCTGGATACGGTCTGGAACCGGCTGGGTGACGAGGCGGGCGTGCGACGCTTCGTGGGCGAGTTGTACTACAGCCAGGTGGTGCATTTCCCCGGCGCGCAGTGAGGGTCGTGTCGGCCTACATGCGGAACACGCCATAGCGTCCGGGTTCGACGGGGGCATTCATCGAGACGGAGAGGGCCAGGCCCAGCACGCGGCGGGTATCGGCCGGGTCGATGACGCCGTCGTCCCACAGCCGCGCGCTGGAATAGTAGGGGTGTCCCTGGCGCTCGTACTGTTCGCGCAGCGGCTGCTTGAAGGCTTCCTCTTCCTCGGCCGACCATTCGCCGCCGCGCTTCTCGATGCCGTCGCGCTTGACCGTGGCCAGCACGCTGGCGGCCTGCTCGCCGCCCATCACGCTGATGCGCGCGTTGGGCCACATCCACAGAAAGCGCGCGCCGTAGGCACGTCCGCACATGGCGTAGTTGCCGGCGCCGAAGCTGCCGCCGATCACCACGGTGAATTTGGGCACGTGTGAGCAGGCGACCGCCGTCACCATCTTGGCGCCGTCCTTGGCAATGCCGGCCTGCTCGTACTTCTTGCCGACCATGAAACCGGTGATGTTCTGCAGGAACACCAGCGGGATGCCGCGCTGGTTGCACAGTTCGATGAAGTGCGTGCCCTTGAGCGCCGACTCGGAAAACAGGATGCCGTTGTTGGCGACGATGCCGACCGGATAGCCGTGGATGTGCGCGAAGCCGGTGACCAGGGTCTTGCCGTAGCGCGCCTTGAATTCGTGGAATTCGGAGCCGTCGACGATGCGCGCGATCACCTCGTGGATGTCGAACGGCCGGCGCGTGTCTTCGGGGATGATGCCGTACAGCTCCTCGCCGGAATACGCGGGTTCGGCCGGTTCGCGCAATGCCAGCGGCACGGTTTTCCTGCGGTTGAGCCGGGACACCGCCTCGCGCGCCAGATGCACGGCGTGTTCGTCGCTTTGGGCGAAATGGTCGGCCACGCCGGACAGCGCCGTGTGCACGTCCGCGCCGCCCAATGTCTCGGCATCCACCACCTCGCCGGTGGCGGCCTTCACCAGCGGCGGACCGCCCAGAAAGATGGTGCCCTGGTTCTTGACGATGATGGTTTCGTCGCTCATGGCCGGCACGTAGGCGCCGCCGGCGGTGCACGAACCCATCACCACCGCGATCTGCGGGATGTTGAGCGCGCTCATGCGCGCCTGGTTGTAGAAGATGCGACCGAAGTGCTCCTTGTCCG
>CAZMMO010000379.1:0-2295 GCA_964567365.1 uncultured Rhodanobacteraceae bacterium
CTCGCCCCTCATCCCTCGCCCCTCATTCAACATCCCCATAAGCCATGCCGCCGCTGGCGCTGCCGCACCGCGTATCATGACGTGACAACAAGGAGAAGCCATGAGTACAAAAGCCGACCATACGGACGACCTGCGCGATATATCCTTCGCCCTGCGCGATGCGCCGCTGCGCGAGGATGTCCGCGAACTGGGCGCGCTGGTCGGTGAAATGCTGGCCGAGCAGGGGGGGGCGGCTTTTTTCGAGCGCGTCGAGCAGTTGCGCACGGCGGCCATCGGCCGGCGCGAGACGGGGAGCGACAGCGGTTCGCTGGCGGCCCTGCTGACGGGAACCGATGCCGACCAGGCCGAAGCTCTGGTGCGTGCCTTCGCCACCTGGTTCCAGGCCGTCAACACGGCCGAACGCGTGCATCGCATCCGCCGCCGCCGTGATTACCAGTTGACCGGCGCCGCGCCGCAGCCCGAATCGCTGGCCGCGGTACTGGAGGCCTTGAAGGCGCGCGGAGTGGGTGCGCACGAATTGCTGGAATGGATCGCGCGTCTGGACGTCGAGCCGGTGTTCACGGCCCATCCCACCGAGGCGGTGCGGCGCTCGCTGCTGGAAAAGGAACAAGCCCTGGTGCGCGCCTTGACCAACGGTTTCGACACCTCGCGCACCCCGCACGAGCAGGATGCCGACCACGAACGGCTGCGCACCGCGATCACCACCGGCTGGCAGACCGCCGAGGCCTCGAGCGTGCGGCCGAGCGTGCAGGACGAGTTCGAGCATGTCAGTTTCTACCTGGCCGAGCCCCTGTACCGCGTGCTGCCGGCCTTCTACGAATCGTTCCAGCGCGAGCTGGAACGGGTCTACGACGTGGAGACGGAACTGCCGCGCCTGTTGCGGTTCGGCTCCTGGGTGGGCGGGGACATGGACGGCAACCCCAATGTCGGCGCCGACACCATCGACGAAACCCTGCGCGCCCAGCGCGCCCTGGTGCTGGAGCGCTACCGGCGCGAGTGCATGCAGTTGAGCCGTCTGCTCAGCCAGACCGACGACCGGGTGGAGGTTTCCGCGCAGCTGCGCGCGCGCCTGGATTCGTATCGCCAGTCCTTCCCCACGGCGGCCGCGGACATCCGTCCGCGCCACCGCAACATGCCTTACCGCTGCCTGCTGACGTTGATGTGCGCGCGCCTGGCGGCCACGGAGGACGACGGCGAGGACGGCTACGCCAATGCCGCCGGCTTCGCCGAGGACGTGGCCGTGATCGTTGCCAGTCTTGCCGAAAACAAGGGCGAAAACGCCGGCCTGTTCGCCGTGCGCCGCCTGCAGTGGCGCGTGCGCACCTTCGGCTTCCACCTGGCCCGCCTGGACGTGCGCCAGGACGCCCGCGTGCACGACGACGTGCTGGCCGTGCTGCTGGACGACGCCGACTGGGCCTCGCGCGACGCCGGACATCGCGCCGAACGCCTGCGTCCGCTGGCCGCCGGCAAGGCCACCTTTACGCGCCCTGGCGGCGAAGCCGGCGCTCGCCTGAAGGCCGTCTTTGCCACGCTGGCCGATGCGCGCCGCCGCTACGGCACCGACGCCACCGGTCCGTACATCATTTCCATGGCGCGTTCGGCGGCCGACGTGCTGGCCGTGCTGGCGCTGGCCCGGCATGGCGGACTGGTCGAGGACGGCGCCGTGCCGCTGGACATCGGGCCGTTGTTCGAGACCGTGGACGACCTCCGCCACGGCCCGGACAGCCTGCGTGCATTGCTGGCCGACCCGGTCTACCGCGAGCACCTGGCGCGACGCGGCGACAAGCAGCTGATCATGCTGGGCTATTCCGACAGCATGAAGGACGGCGGCATCCTGGCCGCGCGCTGGGCCCTGCAGCGTGCGCAGAGCGAGTTGCTCGACGTGGCGCGCGAGGCCGGCATCATGCTCACGTTCTTCCACGGCCGCGGCGGTTCGGCCAGCCGCGGCGGCGGCAAGGTCACGCCGGCCCTGATGGCCTCGCCGCGCGGCGCCGTGGCCGGCCGCCTGCGCATGACCGAACAGGGCGAGGTGATCCATCGCAAATACGGCATCCGGGCCTTGGCCCTGCGCAACCTGGAGCAGACGGTGGGCGCGGCCTTGCGCGCCAGCCTGCGCCCGCGCGCGCCCGATGCGCGCGAGGTGGACTGGATCGCGCGCATGGACAAGCTGGCCGTGACCAGCCGCGATGCCTACCGCGCCTTCGTGCGCGACGAGGACTTCGTCGCCTATTTCCGCAGCGCCACGCCCATCGACGTCATCGAGCGCATGACCATGGGCTCGCGCCCGGCCAGCCG
>CAZMMO010000380.1:0-2293 GCA_964567365.1 uncultured Rhodanobacteraceae bacterium
GTCGTTCATGCCACAGAGTGTGACACCCGCGGCCATGCTTGCAAACGCCCGATGCGTTTCCCACGCGTTTTGTGGAAATACACCTCATACGCTCCCACAAAACGATTATCTGTAACATAGGCGCGGAAAAGCAACGGGGGGACGCAAGCAAGATGAAGGAACATCAGTATCGTCTGGGTTACCGGGCCGATCTGGAAGGTCTGCGTGCCATCGCAATCCTGTTGGTCGTGGCTGCACATGCAGGAGTGCCATGGTTGCATGGTGGCTTCGTCGGCGTGGACGTGTTCTTCGTACTGTCGGGGTTTCTGATTACGGGCCTGTTGGTACAGGAAACATCAACCAAGGGACGCATACGTTTCGCGGAATTCTACGTCCGCCGCCTGCGCCGATTGCTGCCCGCACTCATGACCATGCTGCTGGTGATCTGCACGCTCGCTGCATTTTTACTGGCACCAGCCGAACAAAGCGAGCAATCGTCTGCGGCTGCCATGGCGGCACTGTGGCTGAGCAACATCCACTTCGCCTTCGCCCACCTGGATTATTTCGCTCCCGGCACGGAAACAAACTTGTTCCTACATACCTGGTCGCTGGGTGTGGAGGAACAGTTTTACCTGATCTGGCCCGCCCTGCTGGTCTGGCTATTGGGGCGCGATGGGCCACGCGGGGTCGTGCGCCTGAAAATCGGCATGACCGTCGTGCTGCTGGCAAGCCTGACGGCATGCATATGGTTGACCTACAAGGCACCACAACTGGCGTTCTACATGATGCCCCTACGCGCCTGGCAGTTTTCCGCCGGGGCGCTGGCTTGGCTGTTTTTCAAGATACCCGACGGCCCGGCAGGTATCTCGCGATGGATCCGCCACCGCTCCGCATTGCGTGCAGCCGGCTGGCTTGGTCTGGTATCGATCGCCTTGGCCGGGGTGCTTTTCAGTGCCGACATTCCTTATCCAGGTGCATACGCACTGTTGCCCACGTTGGGTGCCGTCGGTGTAATCGTCGCCGGATGTGCGGCCAATCCCGCAACAGGGGCTTCGCAATGGTTGTCATGGCGACCCTTGCAATGGCTGGGCAAGATTTCCTATTCCTGGTACCTGTGGCACTGGCCCATCCTGCTTCTCGGCCATGCCGTGACGGGCTCCAATGCGCCAATGTACCGCGCGCTCTGGGTCCTGTTGTCGCTCGCGCTGGCCTGCGCTTCTTATCTGATCATCGAATCACCCATACGCAACCAGCGACATTGGCTGACACGTCCACGCATGGCCATATTCGGTGCGCTGGGAGTGATGCTGGTGGCCAACGCCCTCTGCTTGCGCTGGTACAACCATGCGTTTGACAGGATGCACTCTCCTGTCATGCAACGATACGTCATGGCCCACCAGGATGCCCCCGTCATCTACGGCATGGGTTGTGACGACTGGTACCACAGTGCGCAAGTGCGCGTCTGTGCATTCGGGCCCTCTGCCGCCGCACATACGGTGGTCTTGATGGGTGACAGTCACGCCGGGCAGTGGTTTCCCGCTGTCAAAAAAGCATTCGACCATCCGGGCTGGCGCCTTCTGGTGCTGACGAAATCGTCCTGCCCCATGGTCGATGAGCCATTCTTCTACTCCCGCATCGGGCGTGAGTACAAAGTGTGCTCGACATGGCGCAAGCACGCATTGGAACGAGTTGCTGCACTCAAACCCGACGTGGTGCTCTTAGGATCGGCAATCAACCGGCAGTTCACCAAGGAGCAATGGATCGACGGCACATCCAAGGTACTGGCCCGACTCAGCCCCACAGTTGGTCACATCTATCTGCTGCGAGACACCCCGGAATTGCCTTTCGATGGCCCCAATTGCCTGGCAGAACATGCCGGACGCCCTGCATGGTTCGACTTGCAACACACTTGTCGTGCCGTGATGGACAACCCGCATGCGGACCAGGTGTACCAATGGCAGAGCCAGGCAGTCAGCCATTTCGACAATGCCAGCATGCTGAACATGGATCCCGGAATCTGTCCGAAAGGGATATGTTCGGCAGAACGCAAGGGCATGGTGGTATTCCGCGATTCACAACACCTGACGGCCAGCTTCGCTGCCTCGCTCGGATCGACATTGGCAAAAAAACTGGATATCAAGACACCGTATCCGGAGGAAGCGCCAGGCAAGGGCAAAACATGACCACGCGGCCAAATGCGGAATCTGCCGCCATGGCAACCCCCGCGGTCAGTTTCCTGCCGGACTTTCCTCCAGCACAAAGCCGCAGGAGTCGGCCAGATCGACGAAGCCGGGGAACGACGTGGCCACGTTGG
>CAZMMO010000381.1:0-2290 GCA_964567365.1 uncultured Rhodanobacteraceae bacterium
CGACAGCCTCAGCCCTCCATGGAGCCTCACGCCAGTCGCGCCCAGGTGCGCTCCTGCGAGGAGCCTCGAAAAATCCCGTTTTCTCGTCATCCCTACGACAGGGTCATTTTGCGGTTTGGCGCCGGGGAAAGGCGGTTTTTCGGGGTTCCCTGCTGGCGGCCTGTCTTGCGACCGCCACACTGCTGTGGGCCGCCCCGATGTCGCAAGCCCGTGCGGCCGACGCCGCGCAGGCCACGACCCCGGCCTACCTCGACACCTCCCTGAGCTTCAAGCAACGCGCCGCCGACCTCGTCTCGCGCATGACGCTGAAGGAAAAAGTCGCGCAGATGCAAAACGCCGCCCCGGCCATTCCGCGCCTGGGCGTACCCGCCTACGACTGGTGGAACGAGGCCCTGCACGGCGTGGCGCGCGCCGGCTACGCCACCGTCTTTCCGCAGGCCATCGGCATGGCCGCCACGTTCGATCCGAAGCTGCTGCACCACGAGGCGACCGTGATCAGCGACGAGGCGCGCGCCAAGTACAACCACGCCCAGAGCCTCGGCCTGCATGACCGCTACCGGGGCCTGACGTTCTGGTCGCCCAACATCAACATCTTCCGCGACCCGCGCTGGGGCCGCGGCCAGGAAACCTACGGCGAAGACCCCTACCTCACCTCGCGCATGGGCGTGGCCTTCGTGCGCGGCCTGCAGGGCGACAACCCGAAATACCGCAAGCTCGACGCCACCGCCAAGCACTTCGTCGCCTACAGCGGACCGGAGTCCGCACGCCACCGCATCGACGTCCACCCGAGCCCACGCGACATGTACGAGACCTACCTGCCGGCGTTCCGGGCCGTCGTGGAAAAGGGCCACGTCGATGCCGTCATGGCCTCGTACAACAGCGTCGATGGCATGCCTTCTTCCGCCAACAAGCACCTGCTGCAGGGCATCCTGCGGCACGACTGGGACTTCCCGGGCTACGTCGTATCGGACTGTGGCGCGGTCGCCGACATCTACCAGCACCACAAGGTGGTGTCGACCGCCGCGCAGGCGGCGGCGCTGGCGGTCAAGCACGGCACCGACCTCAACTGCGGCACGACCTATGCCGCGCTGGTCAAGGCGGTGCACGAGGGGCTGGTCGACGAGCAGACCATCGACACGGCGCTCACGCGGCTGATGACGGCCCGCTTCCGCCTCGGCATGTTCGACCCGCCCGGCCAGGTGCCCTGGTCGAAGCTGCCGTATTCGATCGTCGAATCGCCAAAACACGTGGCCCTGGCGCGCCGCGCCGCGCAGGAATCGATGGTGTTGCTGAAAAACAACGGCCTGCTGCCGTTGTCGCGCGACGTGAAACGCATCGCGGTCATCGGCCCGACCGCCGACAACGTTTATGCCTTGCTGGGCAACTACCACGGCACGCCGAAGCACCCGGTGACCATCCTCGACGGCATCCGCGACGCGGTACCCGATGCGCACGTGACCTATGTGAAGGGTGCGGAGCTGGTGCAGGGTTTCGATCCCGGCGTGGGAACCGTCATCGACTCCGCTTATTTGCGGCCGACGGCGGATTCGAGCAAACACGGTCTCAAGGCCGAATACTTCCGCGGTACCGACTTCACGTCGTCGCCGGTGGTGACGCGCATCGACCCGCGGATCAGCTTTTACTGGCGTGACGTCAGCCCCACCGACGATCTGGTTGCAAGTGGCCGGATGAAACCCTCGCAGGCACTCAAGCCCTGGCACTTCGTCGCGCGCTGGAGCGGCGTGCTGGTGCCGCCGGTATCGGGGCGTTATGAACTGGGCGCCGCCGCCGACGGCGGCTTCCGCCTGTACCTGGACGGCAAGCTGTTGCTCGACCGCTGGGATGCCGGCCAACCGCATGGCAAGTCCACGGCCACCGTCCATCTGAAAGCCGGCAAAACCTACCGCATCCGCCTGGAATACGTGCGCCGCGAGCACAACGCCCGCGTCCGCCTGGCCTGGCGCATCCCGGGCGCCAAATCGCCCCTGCAGCAGGCCGTGGCCGCGGCGAACAAGGCCGACCTGGTGATCTTCGCCGGCGGCCAGACCGCCCACATGGAAGGCGAGGAAATGCCGGTGCACTACCCCGGTTACGACGGCGGCGACCGCACCCGCCTGCGCCTGCCGGCCACGCAGGAAAAACTGCTCAAGGCGGTACAGGCCACCGGCAAGCCCGTGGTGCTGGTATTGACCACGGGCTCGGCCATGGCCATCGACTGGGCCGCACAGCACGTGCCGGCGATCCTGCTGGCCTGGTATCCGGGCGAGCAGGGCGGCAACGCGGTCGCCGA
>CAZMMO010000382.1:0-2281 GCA_964567365.1 uncultured Rhodanobacteraceae bacterium
GTCGCGCCCGGGTGCGCTCCTACAACGGGGGCGGAATGCGGTTCTGGGTGTGGATGTCTACCGTCAGGCCACGGCCGTTCCGCTTACCGCGATCCAGATCGCCAGCGCCGCGAACAGGGCGGCCGATGCCATGCGCGTGGCTTTCAGCGGAAGCTTGTGGGCAAAGCGCGCGCCCAGCCATACCACCGGCACGTTGGCCAGCAGCATGCCGGCGGTGGTGCCGGCCACCACTTGCCACAGCGGGTGGTACTGCGCGGCCAGCACCATGGTGGCCACCTGGGTCTTGTCGCCCATTTCGGCGAGGAAGAAGGTGACGATGGTGGCCACGATCACGCTGCGGTGGTCGCCCTTGCCGGCCGCATCTTCATCCATCTTGTCCGGGACCAGGGTCCACAGCGCCATCGCGCCCAGCGAGGCGACCACGATCCAGTGCACTACCGTCGGGGTCAGCCAGCGCGCGATCAACTCGCCGACGAAACCGGCCAGCGCGTGGTTGACGATGGTGGCGAGGAAAATGCCGATGCAGATCGGCCAGGGCCGGCGGTACTTGGCGGCCAGGATCAACGACAGCAGTTGGGTCTTGTCGCCGATTTCCGCCAGGGCGACCACGCCGGTGGCAATCAGAAAGGTTTCCACGGGGTCTCCTCGGGGGCCGGATGCAGGACACGCGATCCACGCGCAGCGTCCGGCCTGGGCGATGCGCGTGAACCAGCGGTCTTGCCGGAAGACGAAGAAGCTTCGTCGTCGCACGCGCCATGGCAGGTGGCCAAGCATGTTGACGCGTGTCCCGCGTCGCTTTCGCACGCGGTCGGCTACTCCCCGTTGGAGCGGGGCGAAGGGTAGCACGGTTTTCGTCCGCAATGCCCGGTGGTTGCGTCCGGCGCATGGCCGGGCGGGTGTCCGCCTTGTCCGTCCGGGTGTCCGCGGACAGGGGGGACATGGAACGGAGGAGGAACAATTTCCTTTTCATTCATATGGTTGCCATACGCGCAGGAGTTTGGCACGGCGGTTGCACCCTCTCCCGTGACCGCGCCATCGGGGCGCGCCGGAACGAGCCCATGATTCGAGACACCTCCGCCCAGGACCGCATGGTCGCGGTCAAACCCCAGCGCCGCCGCCTGAAGTGGATCGGCATCGCCGTGATCGTGGCGATCGTGCTGGTGCTGGTCGTGCCGTGGGCTACGCGGATGTTGTCGGCGGGCGCCTCGGTGGATGCCTCCCGCCTGGCTTTCGCCACCGTCGAGCAAGGCCCCTTCACGCGCGACATCGCCGCCGAAGGGCGCGTGGTGGCCGCCGTGCGGCCGACCATGTACGCGCGTTCGCCGGGCGTGGTCACCTTGAAGGTGCATGCCGGTGATTCGGTGAAAAAGGGCCAGGTGCTGGCGGTCATCGACAGCCCCGAACTGACCAACCAGTTGGCCCAGCAGCAGTCGGCGCTCGACGGCATGCAGGTGGACTGGAAACTGGCCAAGGTGAATGCGCGCACGCAGCGGGCCGAACTGCAGAAGGCCTACGAGAACGCCAGGATCGACGCGACCAGTGCCGCCCGGGACCTGCAACGGTACCAGTTGGCCTACAAGCAGGGCGCGTATTCCAAGGCCCAGGTGGACCACGCCAAGGACACGCTGGAAAAGGCGCAGATCGCACTGCGGCAGGCCCAACAGGCGAAGGCGCTGGAGCATGACAGCCTGGACTTTGGCATCAAGGCCAAGAAACTGGCCGCCGAACGCCAGGCGCTGCTGGTGAAGAACCTCGAGCGCCAGGTGGACGACCTCACCGTGCGCTCGCCGGTCAACGGCCAGGTCGGCCAGGTCTTCGTCGCGCCCAAGGCGACCGTGGCCAAGGACGCCCAGTTGATGAGCGTGATCGACCTGTCCGCGCTGCAGGTCCAGGTGCAGGTGCCGGAGAGCTTCGCGCGCGACCTGGGCGTGGGCATGAATGCCCAGATCAGCGGCAACGGCAAGACCTGGAAAGGCGCCGTCAGCGCCATCTCGCCCGAAGTCGTCAACGGCCAGGTCGCCACGCGCGTGCGCTTCGTCGGCGCCAAGCCCGACCACCTGCGCCAGAACCAGCGCCTGTCGGTACGCATCCTGCTCGACCACAAGGACCACGCGTTGACCGTGGCGCGCGGCTCCTTCGTGGACGAATCCGGCGGCCGCTACGCCTACGTCGTACACGACGGCATCGCCGTGAAGACCCCCATCCAGATCGGCGCCACCTCCATCGACAAGGTCGAGATCCTCAAGGGCCTCAAGCCGGGCGACAAGGTGGTGATTTCCGG
>CAZMMO010000383.1:0-2277 GCA_964567365.1 uncultured Rhodanobacteraceae bacterium
ATACCCGCTCGTCCTGGGCGATGCCTGCCCATAGCCGCTCGTCCTGAGCGTAGGCCGAAGGCCGGAGTCGAAGGACATGCCGGACCTGGCATGACATGTTGAATACCCTCCGACTCCACCCGCCACGCAGGCGAAATGCATCCCGGGCTTGTCGAAGGGCTCAGTGCGAACGGGTATGGGCCAGCATTCGAGCCCGCCCCCTCTCCAGCTACAGATCACGCAGGCTTTCGACAATGCCGTCGGCGCCCACGCGCAACAGCTTGAGAGTATTGGTGCCGCCACCGCGGCCGGTATGGTCGCCGTGGGTGAGGACGACACGGTCGCCCTCGGCCAGCTTGTCGAGCACGAACAGGTGCTGGATCGCCGCGCGCGCCGCATGCGCCGGGTCCATCCGGCCATGCTCGAAGGCCACCGGCTTGACGTCGCGCAGCAGCAGCATGCGCCGGCGCGCGGACGCGCTGGGCGAGAGCGCGTAGATGGGAACGGCAAAGCGGTAGCGCGACAGCCACTGCGCGGTGGCGCCGGATTCGGTCAGGGCGACGATGGCGCGCACGCCCAGGCGCGCGGCCAGGAACATGGCAGCCAGGGCGATGGCCTGGTCGCTGCGGTCGAGCTTGTGCGAATGGGTGCTCAGGTCGTCCTTGGGCTCGAACTGGCGCTCGGCGCTGAGGCAGATGCGGCGCATGGCCGCCACCGACTCCACCGGATGCCGGCCGGCCGCGCTTTCAGCCGAAAGCATCACCGCGTCGGTGCCGTCGATGACGGCGTTGGCCACGTCCAGCACCTCGGCGCGGGTGGGAATGGGCGCCTCGACCATCGACTGCAACATCTGCGTGGCGGTGATCACGCCGCGGTTGCGCTGCACCGCCTCGCGGATGATCTTCTTCTGCAGGCCCGGCAGTTCGGCATAGCCGATTTCCACGCCCAGGTCGCCGCGTGCCACCATCACCGCGTCGGCGGCGTCGATGATGCCTTCCAGCGCATCGATGGCGTCGGCGCGCTCGATCTTGGCCACCAGCGCGGCGTCGCCGCCGGCCTCGCGCAACAGGCGCCGGGCCAGGTCCAGGTCGCGGCCGCTGCGCACGAACGAAACCGCCAGGAAGTCGGCGTCCAGCTCGGCGGCCAGCTTGATGTCCTCGCGGTCCTTGTCCGAAAGCGCGTCCAGGCTCAGGCCGCCGCCCTGGCGGTTGAGGCCCTTGCGGTTGGACAGCACGCCGTCGTTCTTGACCCGGCAGCGGATGCGCGGGGCATCCACCTCGAGCACCTCCAGCGCCACCAGGCCGTCGTCGAGCAGCAACACGTCGCCGACGGAAACATCGTCGGGCAGACCGTGGTAGCTGACCCCGACGCCATGGGCGTCGCCGGGCGGGGCATCATCGCGGCAATCGAGCACGAACTCGTCGCCGGCATGCAGTTCCACCTTGCCTTCGGCAAAGGTCTCGATGCGGATCTTGGGCCCCTGCAGATCGCACAAAATGCCCACCTCGCGGCCCACCGCGCGCGACGCCTCGCGCACCGCGGCGGCGCGCTGGCGATGGTCGTCGGCAACCCCGTGGGAAAGGTTCAGACGCACCACGTCCACGCCCTTCTCGAGAATGCGCTCGAGCACCCCCGGCGCATCGGTGGCAGGCCCCAGCGTGGCCAGGATCTTGGTGCGTCGCAATTGATTGTCATCCATCCCGCAAAGCTAGCACATCGGGTGAGGACAAGAGAAAGAAGAAACGAGAAAACGGAAACGGAAAACCGAAAAACGGAATAGGCCCAACCGCCGAACCACCACATGGTGCTACATTGTCGACAGGCATCCACCGGCACCTCGCATGTCCCTCGAAAAGGCCCGCAAGGCACTGGCCGCTCATCCGGACATCAAGCTGGCCATCGTGTTCGGTTCGGTGGCGCGGGACCAGGCACGCCGCGACAGCGACATCGACATCGCCGTGCAGGCCGACCGACCCCTTTCCGCCGAGCGCAGGGTCGAACTGGTCGAAGACCTGGCGCTGGCGACCGGTCGTCCCGTGGACCTGGTGGACCTGACCACGGTCGGTGTACCCCTGCTGGGCGAAATCATCCGCCATGGCCGGCGCATCTTCGGCAACGCCGACGACTACGCCGAAGCCGCCTTGCGCAACATCTACCTCAACGAGGACTTTCTGCCCTACGTGAAACGCACGCTTGAGGAAAGGAACCGGCAATGGCTCCCCTAGTGCTGCAACGCAAACTCGACTCCCTGCACCGATGCATCGAACGTGTGCGGGAGAAGTGCCCGGCCACCGCCGC
>CAZMMO010000384.1:0-2274 GCA_964567365.1 uncultured Rhodanobacteraceae bacterium
GGGACGAGGGACGGGGGACGGACGTTGGCCCGATCCGCGCCAATCCGCGTCCGGTTATCCTGTTCGCAGACGACTGGGGAAACCTGCACATGAGCGAAGACCGCCTCCAACTCGAAGCCTCGTGGAAGGCCCGTCTGGGCAGTTACTTCGAGCGTCCCGACATGCAGGCCCTGCGCACCTTCCTGCTCGAGGAAAAGCGCGCCGGCAAACAGATCTATCCGCCCGGGAACCAGATTTTCGCGGCTTTCGAGCACACCCCGTTCGATGCGGTCAAGGTGGTGATCCTGGGCCAGGACCCGTACCACGGGCCGGGACAGGCCCACGGCCTGTGCTTTTCCGTGCGGCCGGGGGTGCGCGTGCCGCCTTCGCTGGACAACATCTTCAAGGAAATCGAGAGCGACCTCGGCGTGGCCCGTCCCGACCACGGCTGCCTGCTGCCCTGGGCCGATCGTGGCGTACTGCTGCTCAACAGCGTGCTCACGGTCGAACGCGGCCGGGCCGGGGCGCACCAGGGCAAGGGCTGGGAAGGCCTGACCGACACTGCCATCGACCGGCTCAACCGCGAGCGCGAGGGGCTGGTGTTCCTGCTGTGGGGCAGCTACGCCCAGGCCAAGGGGCGCCTGATCGACCCGCATCGCCACCGGGTCCTGCGTGCGCCGCATCCCTCGCCGCTGTCGGCGCATCGCGGGTTTTTCGGTTGTCGGCATTTTTCCGCCGCCAACCAGTACCTGCAGCAGCACGGACGCGAGCCGGTGGACTGGTCGCTGCCGCCGCGCGCCAGCCTGTAGGGCGGCCGTTCATTGACTTGGGCGCCCATTTTCTGTACCATACGGTTTAGTTAAGTTCCCGAAGGAACTTCCCCGCCGGTTAGCACTCCAATACCAAGAGTGCTAATCTGGTCGTTCACGCAGTGAGGTTTCAGCATGTCCCAGGCAGTGGTTGCCAACAATTTGCCGGTTCTGGGCCGCGTCGGCAGTCTGGACGCCTACATCGCCGCGGTGCACCGCATCCCGGTGCTCTCGGTCGAGCAGGAGCAGGCCCTGGCACGACGTTTCCGGGCCGAGAACGACCTGGAGGCGGCGCGCCAGCTGGTCACTTCGCACCTGCGCTTCGTGGTGCACGTGGCGCGCGGCTACTCCGGTTACGGCCTGCAACTTTCCGACCTCATCCAGGAAGGCAACATCGGCCTGATGAAGGCGGTCAAGCGTTTCGATCCCGACCACGGCGTGCGCCTGGTCAGCTTTGCCGTGCACTGGATTCGTGCCGAGATGCACGAGTTCATCCTCAAGAACTGGCGCATCGTCAAGGTCGCCACCACCAAGGCGCAGCGCAAGCTGTTCTTCAACCTGCGCAAGTCCAAGAAGCGCCTGGGCTGGCTCAATGCCGGCGAGGTCAAGGCCGTGGCCGAGGACCTGGGCGTGCCCGAGAAGACCGTGCTGGAAATGGAATCGCGCCTGTCCGGCCGCGACATCGGTTTCGAGGCTCCGGTGGACGCCGGCGACGACGACAAGCCCGCGCCGGCGGCGTTCCTGCGCGACGACGATGCCGACCCCTACGACAACGTCGCCGAGGCCGACCAGAGCGAGAACCGCCTGGCCACGCTCGCCGCCGCCATGGGCGAGCTGGACGCGCGCTCGCGCGACATCGTGCAGCGCCGCTGGCTGGACGAGGACAACAAGGCCACCTTGCAGGAACTGGCCGACGAGTACGGCGTATCCGCCGAACGCATCCGCCAGATCGAGGCCAACGCCATGAAGAAGATGCGCGGGTTGTTTGCCGCCTGATCCTTTCCTGCGTTCGTGACGACAAACGGCCCCATGCGGGCCGTTTGTTGTTTGAGGGGCGAGGGGCGAGGGGCGAGGGCGGGTACTGCCCGCCGCGGTACGCCCGCGGGTTCGTCCGCCATCCACAAAACCCGGCGTCGAGGAACGGCTCCCGCGTGGAGCCGTTCGTGTGCGGCGGCGGCTCACTCCGCCCCGGGTGCCGGCGGCTTGGGGTCGGGCGTGATGACGATGCGCGCGTGGCGGTGCCAGGTGAGATAGGACCAGGCCCAGTCGAGCATGACCACCAGGCGGTTGCGGAAACCGATCAGGAACCAGATGTGCGCGACCAGCCAGGTCCACCAGGCCAGTGCGCCGGACAACTGGCAGCGGCCGAGGCGGGCCACGGCGGCGTGACGGCCGATGGTCGCCAGCGAGCCGGCATCGCGATAATGGAACGGCGCTGGCGCTGCGCCTTGCCGCAGGCGTGAACCCAACACGTCGCCGACGTAGT
>CAZMMO010000385.1:0-2259 GCA_964567365.1 uncultured Rhodanobacteraceae bacterium
CGCGGCCGTAATCGCGGTAACCGGACGTGCCGCTGCCACGGTTGCCGGTCCAGCTCACGTCCACGTGGTAATGATGCCCGCGATCCATGGCATTCAACCCTGTTCCGCCAGCGACGCCATCACCGCCTTCTGCACATGCAGCCGGTTCTCGGCTTCGTCGATGGCCACGCAGTACGGCGCCTCCATCACCTCGGCCGTGGCCTGGATGCCGCGCCGCAATGGCAGGCAATGGCTGAAGATGCCGCCCGAGGTGAGGGCCATTTTTTCGGCGTCGACGGTGAAATGGCGGCTGGCCTCGCGGATGGGTTTTTCCTCCTCCCAACGGCCGAAATACGGCAGCGCTCCCCAGCTCTTGGCGTAGACGACATCGGCGCCGGTGTAGGCCGCCTCGACGTCGTGGCTGACGGTCAACGAACCGCCGTTGGCCTCGGCATTGGCCTGACCGGCCTGCATGTAGCGCTCGTCGAGCACGAATTCCGGCGAGGGACACAGGAGCGTCACGTCCATGCCCATCTTGGTGGCGATCAGCAGCGCCGAGTTGGCCACCGCCGTGTTCAACGGCTTGGGATGGTATGTCCAGGTGAGGACGTATTTCTTCTTCGTGAGGTTTCCCAGGTGCTCGCGCAGGGTCAGGGCGTGGGCCAGTTCCTGGCACGGATGGGTGATGGTTTCCATGTTGATCACCGGCACCGTGGCGTACTCGGCGAACGACCGGATCAGGGTATCCTTGCGGTCCTCCGTCCAGTCCTGGAACCTGGGGAAGGCGCGGATGCCGATAAGATCAACGTAGCGGCTCAGCACCTGCGCCACCTCGGCAATATGCTCCTCGGCATCGCCATCCATCACCACGTCGTCGCGAAACTCGATCGGCCAGGCTCCCTTGCCCGGCTCCAGGATCACGGCATGGCCGCCCAGCTGGAAGGTGCCCAGCTCGAAACTGGTGCGGGTACGCATGGACGGGTTGAAAAACAGCAACGCGACCGACTTGCCGGCCAATTGCGCGCCGGCCGGGGAGCGCTTGAAAGCGGCGGCCTCGTCGAGCAATGCGTCGATTTCGACGCGGCTGTAGTCCTGGGTGGTGAGGAAGTGGCGAATGCTCATCTTGTGCAGCCTTGCGGGGTGGGTGCGGGCACAAAAAACCCGGCGGGATGCCGGGGTTCGTCGTCGTTGCCTGTACAACTTGCGTGCGACAGCCTACCCGGCCGAATGATCCGGCTGCGGTCGGCGCGCGCGCGAAGTCATGCCAGCCGCCATGCGGGCGCTGGTGAGAACGACGGGAGAAAGGAACGGGACGGAAGCCATGAAAGACCGGAAACCGGAACAAGTCGGACGCCTAGAAATACATGGTTTCCCGCCCGGTTGCAACAACCATTGGGCATAACCATCTGCCGGCACGGGCACGCCAGGAGGCCGCTCCGGGGGCCGCGCCGCGTACTAGTCGGCCGGGGTGACGCTGACGCGGACACGCAAGCGGGTTCCCGGGTCGTAATCCAGACGCGAGGTGTACACCTGGCCGCGATAACGGTATTCCACGTCGTAGCCGACGATGCGGCGCTCCTCGCTGACCTCGTTCACCGGCTGGCAGTGGGTCACCGAGTCCTGGACGACACGATCGTTGCGGCTGGCCACGCGGTTGCCAACCGCACCGCCGACTACCGCGCCGGCCACGGTCGCGGCCTTGCGGCCGTCGCCCTTGCCCACCGTATTGCCCAGCACGCCGCCGATGACGGCGCCCAGCAAGGTGCCGGCCGTGTTGTTGCCGCCCTCCTCGTGCACCACCGGCTGCTGATAGCACTGCTGGTGCGGATTGGCCACCTGCACCATCTGGTACACCGGGTTGACGCGAGTCACGTTGGCCCAGGCAAAATGCACGTTGCCCGTATCCGCCGGCGGCGGGGCCGGGTTGTCGCGCGCGCCAACGGCGGCACTGAAGACCATCAGGGCCAATGCCAGGGGAACGAGAAGGTGACGCATGGCAACCTCTTCACGGGTTTTGGGCAAGCACGGCGCCGATCGCACATGCTGGGCAGCCCTATTGCAGCAGGGTATCGCTGAATGCAGGCTTAGACACACATCCACAATGCGGCAATTTGCGGCCTGGGTCGCAGCAAATTGTTAAGATGCGCCGCTGTCGACACGATTACCGCCATGGCCATCACCCTGTACAACACCCTGACCCGCCGCGCCGAGACATTCGCGCCGCTCGATCCCGAACGCGTAACCATGTACCTGTGCGGGCCGACCGTCTACAACTACGTG
>CAZMMO010000386.1:0-2253 GCA_964567365.1 uncultured Rhodanobacteraceae bacterium
GTCGCCGACCTTGCCGTCGCCCTGGTCGTCGCTGAAGCTTCCCAGCTGCTGGCCCAGTATCGGCACGGCGTACTTCGAACCATCAAGCTCCTTGATCTGCCAGCCATTGAAGGCGTACCACTTGCGCAGATCCAGCAGCGGGCCGGCCTGGGTGACGTTGACGGCCGTGGCCACCGGCAGATAGTAGCGCCCGGCATTGCCGAAGATCTTCATGGTGCCGTCGCCGCGCACGTTCCACGAAAAGCCCAGGCGCGGGGCAATCTGCTTGTTCATCCGGATGTAGCTTCTGCCGTCGGCGGCCTGGTTGTTGAACTTGTCGTTGCGCAGGCCCATGCTGAGGATGAAGTTGGGCGTGATCGACCAGTCGTCCTGGAGGTAGATGGCCGAATTGATGGTCGAGAAATCGCCTTCGACGCGGTAATCGCGCGTCCTCACGTAGGCAAAGGAGCCCGGCGGTGTGGTGGCGCCATTGGGAAGCGTGGCGCCCGGCGCACCCTGGTAGACACTGTAATAAAGCTGCTCCGGCCCGGTGTAATGGCGTGAATAATCGATCGTGTTGTTCTCGTGGTCGTAGCCGAACGTGATCAGGTGATCGCCAAGGGTCCACAGGAAGTCGGCCCGATACTGCTTGCGCTTGGCGTAGTACTGCTGGACCGTGGCATTGGTGGTGCAACCGATGGGTACCCCCGGATCGTCGATCGCCAGCACGCCGTTGTCCACCGACACATAGCCGCACGCGTCGTCACGCATGGAATGGTTGTAGGACTGGCGGTTCATCTGGCCGTACATCAGCTTCATCGAGAAGTTGTCGGTGAAGTAGCTGGTCCAGGTCAGGTTGCCGTTGCGGCCGCCGGTGTCGCTGAACACCGTGTTGGTCGACTTGCTGCGCACGCCGCTGTCGAAATCGTACGGGTACACCTCGCCAACATTCTCGTTCTTGTTGGAATAGAACATCAACTCCACGGTATTGCTCTGGTTGACGTTCCAGTTCAGGGTGCCGCCGTAGAAACCGGTGTCCGAATCGTTGTACGTCATCACGGTGCCGGCATTGTTGGTATTGCGCGGCTTGCTCGAGCGCGGCTGGTACAAGGCAAAGAAAAACAGCTTATCCTTGACGATCGGACCGGATGCCCAAACGTCGGTTTTCAGCAACGAATGGCTGTCGCGGCTGGATGTGATATAGCGCCTGCCAGTACTGTCGAAGCGATCCTTGGTGGTCGAGGCCCAGCTCCGGGGCTCCATGTACATGTCCGCACCGAAATGGAACGTGTTGCTGCCGGACCGGACCACCGCGTTGACCACGCCGCCGGTGGTGCGGCCGTACTTCACCGAATAGCCGCCGGTCTTGACCTGGAACTGCTTGTAGAACGCATACGGGGCTTCCGAGAAACCCATGCGGCTGTAAAAACCGGTGACGTTGAGGCCGTTGATGTAATACGAGTTCTCGGCGCCCGAGGATCCGTCGAACGAAATGCCGCCGATGCCCGAGTTGCCCTTCACCACGCCCGGTGCCAGCAGGGCCACCGCCGTCACGTTGCGCTCGACCGGCACCCTCTCCAGCTCCTGGGCGGTGATGTTCATGGCCGACACGGTGGAAGTGACGTCCACCACCGGGGCAATGTTCGAACTCACCACTTCGATGGCGGACAGGCTGGTGGCGCCGATATTGACGGTCGTGGCCTTGCCCAGGGCCACGGTGACATTCCTCGTCTGACCGACGGCTTCGCCATTTTTCTTCGCCGTCAGGTTGTACTCACCCACCGGCAGGTAGGAAAAGCGGTAGCTGCCGTCCGAGCCGGCCGTCACCGTACGCTGGAATCCGGTGCTCGGATCGACCAGAGTGATCGCGGTACCGGGTGCGGCATGGCCTACGATCGCGCCGTCGTTGTTGCTCTGTGCCATCGCCGCAGGTATGGCCGCCAACGAAAAACACAGCCCCAATGCCGTGCACAATGCACTCTTGCGTATATTCAATTTCTTGCTGCCCATGACATGTTTCCCCTTGCATGTTGAAAGTGACTTGCAAATGGTCCGTCGGGTGTACGTTCCTTCATTCCTGTTTCAATGGCAGGAATTGCCAATCGAAGTGATAACTCCATTGGTTGTAATACAAATTTCCCCCATCCCATTCGACCTCACCGCGCTGGTTGTCGACGGTGTCGGAGCGGAACGAATGTTTGGCCGGAACGAACGGTTGCGAAAAACCGTCGTTGAAGGCAATCCGGTAATTGTCCAGTCCCCCCAGATAAAACC
>CAZMMO010000387.1:0-2252 GCA_964567365.1 uncultured Rhodanobacteraceae bacterium
GCCAGCAGATTTACAGTCTGCCCCCGTTGGCCGCTTGGGTATCCCTCCGGAACATTTATTCAATTGTAATGGCCCGTGCCGGCACCTTCACATCATTCGGCAGATGGACGATTTCGGCGCCCGCTGCATGGTCGAAACGACCCGTTGCGCCGCATCCGACCAACAAAGAACGGCCATTTTCGCGAGCCAGCCGCACCCTGTCAATACTGGATCGCTCCTGCGGGCCCACGCCTGGACCCGGTTCCGCCCGGCGGCCCGGATTTTTGCGGCAGTCACACACGTGAACGCAACATGTCACGCGTCAAGGCGCGCCATGCGGCAGCTCCGGCGGCGCGACAACCTTTTGTCAACATTCCATGGACAGGTTCTGAAGGTGACATTGGTTGGCGTGGTGGCATGAATAGCCCCCTGCGTGCCCCCGGAACCCGCGACCCCTGGCTGGACAATGCCCGCTTCATCCTGATCACGCTGGTGGCGTTCGGTCACTTGCTGGAACCCCTGCTCGACGCCCATCCCTGGCTGGCCGGCGGCTACCGTTTCATCTACGCATTCCACATGCCCGCCTTCGCCTTCCTTTCGGGGGCGGTGGCCCACGGCACGGTCCATGCGCGGCTGCTGCGCAGCACGACCTTCCGTCTGCTGTGGCCTTACCTGGTGTTCCAAGGCTTGTACGCCCTGGCCGCCCTGGCGCCCGCCTGGCCCGATGCCGGCCCCGGCAGCATCACCACGCCCTACTGGCTGCTCTGGTATCTGCTCAGCCTGGCGTGCTGGCGCCTCATGCTGCCGTTGTTCGCCCACTTGCGCCACCGTCTCCTGATCGCGGTGCTGGTGGCCCTGGCGGCGGGATGCCTGGGCGGCATCGGCTATTACCTGTCGTTGTCGCGCACGCTGGTGTTCTTTCCGCTGTTCCTGATGGGCTGGCAGTGGGCGCCACACTGGCGCGGCCGCAGCCGGCCCCTCGGTGTGCGCGTGCTGGCGGCAGGCACGCTGGCCGGCGTGTTCGTGGCCGCGCTGTACCTCCCCCTGGACCCGCGCTGGTTGTATGGCAGCTACGGTTATGCAGCGCTTGGTATCGGGTTGCCCGCGGGCGCCGGACTGCGCCTGCTGCTGCTGGGGATCGCCGCGGCCTGTACCCTGGCCTTCCTGGCACTGGTACCGCGCCGCCATACGCCTTTCAGCGCGCCCGGCTCACGCAGCCTCGGAGCCTACGTGTTGCAGGGATTCGTGATCAAGCTGGCCGTGGGAACCGGCGCCATGCTGGCCGTGGCGCAATGGACCGGTGTCACGCTGGTCGTATTGCTCGCGGCGGCATCCATCGTGCTGACTGGCTTGTTGTCTTCCCGCCCGGTGATGCGTTTGCTGGAGCCCGTGACCAAGCCGCGCTGGCTGGAAAAACGGCTGTGGCAAAAGTCGGCCGCACACGCGCACGATACGAGCTGACCCTTCACGCAGGGCAGGCAGTGCCCGCCCTGCTCGCCCCCCGCTGTCCAACCCCTTTCAAACGTTGAACAGGAAATGCAGCACGTCGCCTTCCTGGACGATGTAGGTCTTGCCCTCGGTGCGCAACCGGCCCGCCTCGCGTGCGCCGGCTTCACCACCGTATCGGACGAAATCGTCGTAGCTGACGGTTTCGGCGCGGATGAAGCCCTTCTCGAAGTCGCTGTGGATGACGCCGGCGGCCTGTGGCGCGGTGGAACCCTTTTTCACCGTCCAGGCGCGCACCTCTTTTTCGCCGGCGGTGAAATAGGTCTCCAGGCCCAGCAGGGTGTAGGCCGCGCGGATGACGCGGTCCAGGCCCGGCTCCTCGAGACCGAGGTCGTCCAGGAACACCTTGCGGTCGGCCTCGTCGAGCTCGATCAACTCTTCCTCGATGGCGGCACAGACCGGCACCACCACGGCGCCCTCGGCCTGGGCGCGGGCACGCACGGCGTCCAAGTGCGGGTTGTTCTCGAAGCCGTCGTCGCGCACGTTGGCGATGTACATCAGCGGCTTGAGGGTGAGCAGGAACAGCTCCCGCACCAGCGCACGCTCTTCCTCGTCCAGATTCGCGCTGCGCGCGGCACGGCCGTCGCCGAGGGCTGCCGCCAGCTTGTCGAGTACCGGTTTGCGCGCGAGGGCATCCTTGTCCTGGCCCTTGGCGGCACGGTCATTGCGCGCCATCGCCTTCTCCACGGTCTCCAGGTCGGCCAGCGCCAGCTCGGTGTCGATGGTCTCGATGTCGGCCACCGGATCGACCTTGCCGGCCACGTGCA
>CAZMMO010000388.1:0-2212 GCA_964567365.1 uncultured Rhodanobacteraceae bacterium
GCCTGGCCTACGCCATCCTGGCCACGCCGGTGTACCAGGCCAACGCCATGGTGCAGGTGGAGCAGAAGATCCCCACGCTGCCGGGCCTGCAGGATCTGTCGAACCTGGTGGGCGACACCGCGCCCGAGGCCGTCACCGAGATCGCCCTGATGACCTCGCGCATGGTGGTCGGCAAGGTGGTGGACAAGCAAAAGCTGGACATCGTGGTCACGCCGCACCGCTTTCCCCTGGTCGGCGGCTTCATCGCGCGCCACTACAGCCCCGACCAGCCCGGCGAGGTGGCCGGCGCGTGGCTGGGCCTGGACAGCTACGACTGGGGCGGCTCGCGACTGAAGATCTACCAGCTCGACGTGCCGCAAAGCCTGGTCGGCGAAACCCTCACCCTGGAAGCGGGCCGCAACCACACCTTCAAGCTCTACGACGACGACGGCAACCTGCTGCTGCACGGCCCCATCGGCGGCCCCGTGAAAGGGCACGGGGTGACCATCCAGGTGCAGACGCTGGATGCCAATCCGGGCATGCAATTCGACGTCGTGCGCGAGCCTCGCTTGCAGGCCATCAGCGAGGTCCAGCAACTCCTCGGCGCCAGCGAACAAGGCAAGGACTCGGGCATCATCGGCGTGAGCTACCAGGACCCCGACCCCGCGCGGGCCACCGCCATCCTCGATGGCGTGATCCAGCAATACGTACTGCAAAACGTGCAGCGCGCCTCGGCCGAGGCCGCGCAGAGTCTGCAGTTCGTCAAGAGCCAGTTGCCCAGCATCCACCAGAAACTGCAGAAGGCGGAAAGCGCCCTGGCCGCCTACCAGACCAAGGTGCACACGGCCAACCTCGACCTCAAGACCAAGGGCCTGCTGGACCAGATCGCCGCCGTCCAGACCAGCCTGTCGCAGCTGCGCATCCAGCAGGCGGAGGTGGAGCAGAAGTTCACCTCCCGGCACCCGGCCTACCAGACCATGATGCAGCAGATCGGCGACCTCAAGGCCAAGAAAAAGCAACTGGAATCGCAAGTATCCGACCTGCCCGACACCCAGCAGAAACTGCTGCGCCTGACCCTGGACGTGCAGGTCAGCACCCAGATGTACACCTCGATGCTGGGCCAGGCCCAGCAGCTCAACGTGGCCCGCGCCGGCACCGTCGGCAATGCGCGCGTGGTGGACAAGGCCGCGGTGAACATTGCCGCCCCGGTCAAGCCCAAGCGCGCGCTCATCGTCATCGTTGCCATCGTGTTGGGCGGCTTTCTCTCCGTGGCCTGGGTGTTCCTGCAGCAAATGCTCAACCGCGGCATCGAGGATCCCAAGCACATCGAGCAACTGGGCTTGCCGGTGTACGCGTCGATTCCGCTGAGCACCTACCAGCGTGAAATCGAGGGGCGCTACGCCAACCGCCATCGCCATGCCGATGGCAAGCTGCACCTGCTGTCGGTGGACGAGCCGGCCGACCTGGCCGTGGAGGCCATCCGCAGCCTGCGTACCAGCCTGCACTTTGCCATGCTCGAGGCGGGCAACAACATCCTCATGATCTCCGGCGCCAGCCCCGACGCCGGCAAGACCTTCGTGTCCACCAACCTGGCCGTGGTCGTCGCCCAGGCCGGCCGGCGCGTCCTGCTGCTGGACGGTGACCTGCGCAAGGGTTCGCTGCACCATGTGATGGGCCGGTCCAATGGCGGCCTGTCGGCCCTGCTGGCGGGGCAGGTCGGGCTGGAAGAGGCCATCCACCCCACCTCCATCGAAGGCCTGGACTTCATCGCCCGCGGCCAGATTCCGCCCAACCCGTCCGAACTGCTGATGCACACGCGCTTCACCGAGTTGCTCCAGCAGCTTTCGCAGCGCTACGACCTGGTCATCGTCGACACTCCGCCCATCCTGGCCGTCACCGATGCCGCCATCATCGGCAACCACGCCGGCACCAGCCTGCTCGTCGCCCGCTTCGGCATGAACCAGGCCCGCGAAATCGAGCTGGCCAAAGACCGCTTCGAACAAAACCACGTGCACATCAAGGGCGCCATCTTCAACGCCGTCGAAAAACGCTCCGCCGGCTACTACTCCTACGGCTACTACGACTACGGCACCGCCAGATCCTGACCCTGCCTTCGCCCACCCACATTCACCGCGCACCCCAACCCTCTTGCCGAATATGCCCGTTTGACCGAGCTTTTGGCGGAGCACGGACCAAACCCCCGGCTGCCACACTCACGCACATTCGGTGATGG
>CAZMMO010000389.1:0-2208 GCA_964567365.1 uncultured Rhodanobacteraceae bacterium
CATCGAATCGCCCATGGGCACGTTGAAATTGGGCGTCCACAGATCGGCCGGGCGACGGAACTTGCCGTTCCACGAATGCGTTTATTCGTGCGCGAGCAGGTCGCGGTTGGGGGCGTTGGTTTTCCAGGCCGTGAAATAGTCGGCGCCGACGCCGTCCTCGCTGGACTGGTGATGCTCCAGTCCGTTGCCGGCCAGATGGTCGGACAACGAGAACAGGAAATCGTAATGCTTGTAATGACGCGAGCCGAACAGGCGCAGGGCCTGCGTGACCAGGTTGCGGTGCACCTGGAGTTGTTCGGGAGTCATCTGGAGGTATTTCGGCGCATCGGCCACCAGGTCCATGTACACCGGAGCCTTGCCGCCGGGGTTGAGGTCCACGCGCTTGAAATACAGGCCGGCATAAATGGGCGAATCGACCAGCGTGTTGAACTTCACTGGTTCGAACGTGGTGGTGTCGCCCGCGTGCGAAGCCGTCTCCAGGGCGGTGCCGAATTGCCACTGCGCGGGCAGGGTCACGCTGGGCTCGAAGGTGATGTCGCGCGAGTAGTATCCGGCCGGATACAGCGCCACCCGGTTCCACTCCAGCATCAGCATGCGGTCGGTCATCTCGCCGGGGCCGCGGCGATCGGACAGGTATTGGAACGTCACGTCCAGGCTCGACGCTCCCTGTGGCACGTCGACGTGAAAAGCGTACACGTCGTACTTGTCGCGCACCCACTTCAGGCGCTGGCCATTGGCACGCATCACCAGGCCGGCCAAGCGGTCGATGGGGCCGCTCGGCGCATGGTCTCCGGGAATCCATGCCGGAAACAGCAGCGTCAGCCTGCCCGGCTGGACGGGCACCACCTCGTGCACGCGGTAAATGCCCTGCGCGGTGTCGCTGGCATCGACGTGCAGCGTGATCGTGCCCGGATAGGGCACGTCCCGGGGCGCAGGTACCTGGGCCTTGCGCACCTGGACATCCGTGGCACATGCCCCGGCGGCAACGAACAGGAAGGACGCGGCCACCAGGAAACACGCCAGCACGCGGCGCGCCGATCGCGCCTCCCCCGCAAAACGGACAACAGACATGACGGACTCCGATCTTCGGCAAACAACCCCGCAAAGTTAGCACCCGTGCCAGGGCCCGGCATGTGCTGGACCGCACGAGTCCCCCGCCCGGCCACACGGGGCCGGCGTGGAAGCACGAAACGCGCCGTGCGAGGTGGCGCGATCGAATACGCGTCAGAGCCGTCAGAGCCGGACGCTTTCCGGGTGCTCCGCAGGCCCCGGCCCGCGACCGCCGACAATGCCCGGCAACTTCAGGTTCGGGCAATGCTCGACCGCCAGCGCCCCGGCCGACACATAGAACGCGACCAGCGCACTCGCCAGCCCCAGCGCGCCGCCCACACGGACCAGCACCCACAGGTCGAAGAAGCCCCGCAGGCCGGAAGCCAGCAGCGACAACCACAGCAGCAGCACCATGACCGAAATCGCAAGGCCGAGCCCGCTGCCCTTCAAGGTGGCGAACCACAGGTAGAAGTTGACCAGCGCCAGCGTCATCATGAACCAGCCCAGGTCGCGCATTCCGCCCTGGTCAGACCCGTGTCCCATGCCATGGCCGGAACCCCACAGCAGGCCCGCCCACAACAGGAAAAAGAACCCGAACCAGCCCTCGTGGCGCAGGAACGCGGCAATGCCGGCAATCAACAGGCCGAGCATGCCGATCGTGGCCACCAGATGCATGACATACGGACCGGGACCCCAGGTCCCGCCGATGCCAGCGTTGTTGACCGAGAACATCCACAGAGCAATGGCCAATACACCGAAGCCCAGTGCCCTGGGGTCGGCAATCTTGCTGTTCATGAAGCACCTCCCGCAGTTGGTGGAACTGCATCAGACCGCTCGCACCACCCGGGACGGGCGCTGCGCGGTTCACGAGCCCCGTCGCCGGGCTCGACACCACGGCGGAGAGGCGTCTTGCTGGTGACGAATATAGTCCCAAATCCCGGCAAAAGCAGGTGCAATCCATGCATTTCCACCCGCGCCCCGGCTGCCTGCACACAGGAATTCAGGCCCCGTGGCTGGCGTGGCCGACCACGGAAAGACCGGCCGGTACAGGGCATTTGCCCTCAAGGCCGTCACGAGCTGGCGCCGCCTCACGAGATCGATGGGCGGTTCCATGGCCATGTCTGTCGAACCTTGAGAGCAGAAAGCAGGCTCACCCAT
>CAZMMO010000390.1:0-2205 GCA_964567365.1 uncultured Rhodanobacteraceae bacterium
TTCGAGGTCCCCTAGAGCAGTTCGAACGCGTCAGCATCCATCCAGGCGGGAAAATGCTCGCGGTACGCCCGCAGCCGTCCGGCATCCAGCGTGACGGTCACCACCTGCTCCTGCGGCCCCAGGTCGACCAGCGGCTCGCCCAGCGGGTCCAGGGCCACGCTGTCGCCCGAATACGGCTGGTCGTTGCCGTCGACACCGACGCGATTGACACCGACGCAACAGGCAAGGTTCTCGATCGCGCGTGCGCGCAACAGGGTACGCCAGGCGTTGCGCCGCGGGGTCGGCCAGTTGGCCACGAAGATCAACAGGTCGTACTCCATGCCACCTTCGGTATCATGGCGATTGCGTATCCATACCGGAAAGCGCAGGTCGTAGCAGACCAGCGGCAGGATGCGCCAGCCACGCCACGCCACGATCAGCCGATCGACACCGGCGGCATAACGCTTGTGCTCGCCGGCATAGCGGAACAGGTGACGCTTGTCGTAATGGCGCACCTCGCCATCGGGGGTCACGAACAGCAGGCGGTTGTAGACCCCGGACCCCTGCGCGCCCTCGGCCCGCAACTGCACGCTTCCGACCAGGGCCGCATCCAGCCGCTGGGCGGCATCGACCATCCAGTCCAGGGTCGGTCCATGCATGTCCTCGGCATGCTCGATGGCCTCGTTGGAGAACCCGCTGGTGAACGTTTCCGGCAGCACCACCAGGTCGGTCCGGCCCGCCAGCGGCGCGATGAGGTTGCCGTAATAGGCGCGGTTGCCGTCGGGGTCGTGCCAGCGCGTCGCGCCCTGCACCAGGGAAACCCGCAGATCGTTCATGCCCGTACTCACAGCCGGCACAGGCGTTCGGCGCCCGCCTGCATGGTGGCGTCGCTCTTGGCGAAGCACAGGCGCAGCAGGCGCAGGGAGGGCGGCGTTTCGTAAAACGGCGACAGCGGGATGCCGGCCACGCCCGCCTCACGCACCAGCCATTCGCTGAAATTGATGTCGTCGACGTCGCGGATGGCCGAGTAGTCCACCAGCTGGAAATACCCGCCCGGCACATCCAACAGCTTCAGGCGCGAGTCCTTCAGCAGGCCGCGGAAGTAATCGCGCTTGGCCTGGTAGAACGCGGACAATCCCAGGTAATGCTCCGGGTGGTTCTCCAGCACTTCGGCCAACGCCACCTGCGCCGGGCGGAAGGTGCAGAAGGTGAGGTACTGGTGCACCTTGCGGAATTCGGTCGAAAGCGGCTTGGACGCGATGCAGTACCCCACCTTCCAGCCGGTGCAATGCCAAGTCTTGCCGAAGGAGTTGACGACGAAACTGCGCTCGGCCAGCTCGCCATGGCGCAGCACGCTCTGGTGCTCGGCGCCATCATGGACGATGTGCTGGTAGACCTCGTCGGACAGCACCACGATACCGGTGTCGCGCACGACTTCGGCAAGCGCATCGAGGTCCTCCGGGGCCAAGACCGCGCCACTGGGATTGTGCGGGCTGTTGACCATGATCATCCGCGTACGCGGCGTCACGGCGTCGCGCACGCGCTGCCAGTCCACATGGAAATCCGGCTGCTCCAGGGGCACGTGCACCGCCTGCGCCCCCTGCAGGTTGATCGCCGGCTCGTAGCAGTCGTAGGCCGGATCGAACACGATCACCTCGTCGCCCGCGCGCACCACGGCGGCGATGGCGGCGAAAATGGCCTCGGTGGCCCCGGAAGTCACCGTCACCTCGGTGTCCGGGCTGACCCGGTGGCCGAACATGCGCTCGGTCTTGCGCGCGATCTGCTCGCGCAACGGCCCCATGCCGATCCCGGGCGCATACTGGTTCTGGCCGTTGGCCATGGCCCGCGTGACCGCGTCGCGCAAGGCCTCAGGCGGCTCGAAGTCGGGAAACCCCTGGCCCAGGTTGACCGCCTCGTGCTCGATCGCCAACTGGCTCATCACGCTGAAGATGGTCGTACCCACCCTGGGCAACTTGGTATCCACCTGCATGGCCTGCCGCCTCCGCAAAACGATCAGGCGGCATGCTAGCACGCGGTTCCGGCGCCCAGATCGCCCCTCCGTCCCCATGTTGTAATCGCTTGATTTTCTGCCTACAATAGGCGGCTTGACATTATCATTTCGGGAGTCTGCCGTGAAGGTGCTTTCTTCGCTCAAGTCCGCCAAGCAGCGTCACCGCGACTGCAAGATCGTGCGCCGCCGCGGCAAGGTGTTCGTGATCTGCAAGT
>CAZMMO010000391.1:0-2202 GCA_964567365.1 uncultured Rhodanobacteraceae bacterium
TCTTCACCGAAGACGGCCAATCGATTCCGGTGACGCTGATCGAAGCGACGCCGAACCGTGTGGCCCAGGTGAAGACCGACGAGACAGATGGCTACAGCGCCGTGCAGGTGACCGCGGGTACGCGTCGCGCCTCGCTGCTGACCAAGCCGCAGAAGGGCCACTACGCCAAGGCGAAGGTGGAGCCGGGCCGCGGCTTGTGGGAGTTCCGCATCAGCGCCGAGGATGCCGGCAAGTACGAAGTCGGCGGCGAGATCAAGGCCGGGGATGTGTTCCAGGTTGGCCAGATCGTCGACGTGTCCGGCGTGTCCAAGGGCAAGGGCTTCCAGGGCACCATCAAGCGCTGGAATTTCCGTGGCCAGGACAACACGCACGGCAATTCGCTGTCGCACCGCGTGCCGGGCTCGATCGGTCAGAACCAGACCCCGGGCCGCGTGTTCCCGGGCAAGAAGATGTCCGGTCACATGGGCGCGGTCAAGCGTACGCAGCAGGGCCTGGAGATCGTCCGCGTCGATGCCGAACGGCACCTGGTCGCGGTGAAGGGCGCGGTGCCGGGCGCTGCCGGCGGCGACGTCATCATCCGTCCGACCACCAAGGGTTGAGGAGATCGGCATGGAACTGAATGTCATTGGCGCCAAGCCGCTGGAAGTTTCCGATGCGGTGTTTGGCGGTGAATTCCGCGAGAGCCTCGTGCACCAGGTCGTGGTCGCCTACCAGGCCGGCGCGCGGGCGGGCACCAAGGCGCAGAAAACGCGTTCGGAAGTGCGCGGAACCACCAAGAAATCCAAGCGGCAGAAGGGTGGTGGCGCACGTCATGGCGCGCTCACGGCTCCCATCTTCGTCGGCGGCGGCGTCACCTTCGCGGCCAAGCCGCGGAGTTTCGGGCAAAAAGTGAACCGCAAGATGTATCGTGGTGCGCTGCGCTCGATTCTTGCCGAGCTGCATCGCCAGGAACGCCTGAAGGTGGTCGAGGGTTTCGGCATCGACGAGCCGCGGACCAAGGCTCTGCTGGCCAAACTGGCTGAGCTGGAAGTGGCCGGGCGGGTGCTGCTGGTCGACGACAGCGCCAGCGAGGCCCTGTACCTGGCGGCCCGCAACATCCCCAACGTGCATGTGGTGGACGTGGCGGCGCTGGACCCGGTGAGCCTGGTGGGTGCGGACCATGTCGTGGTCACCGCCGAATCGGCGAAAAAGATTGAGGAATGGCTGGCATGAACAAGGCCGAACGCATCATCGATACCCTGCGTGCGCCGCTGGTGTCCGAAAAGACGGCGCTGCTGGGTGCCCACAACCAATACGCCTTCGAAGTGGCGCCGCAGGCCACCAAGGCCGACGTCAAGGCGGCGGTCGAGCAGATGTTCGGCGTCACCGTCGAGCGGGTGAACCTGGTCAACCTTCACGGCAAGGCCAAGTCCTTCCGTTTTCGCCAGGGCAGCCGCCAGGGCAAGCGCAAGGCCTACGTGCGGCTGGCCGAAGGCCAGACCATCGACGTGATGGCCAAGGCCTGATCGAGGAGTTGAACGACAATGGCATTGAAGAAACTCAAGCCGACATCCCCGGGGCGCCGTGGCACGGTCATCGTGTCCACGCCGGAACTGCACAAGGGAGCGCCTTATGCGCCGCTGACCGAAGCGCAGTCCCGCACGGGTGGTCGCAACCATCACGGGCGCATCACCACGCGTCATCGCGGCGGCGGTCACAAGCAGCACTACCGCGTCATCGACTTCAAGCGCGACAAGGAGGGCATCGCCGCCCGCGTCGAGCGCCTGGAGTATGATCCCAACCGCACCGCGCACATCGCCTTGCTGTGCTACGCCGACGGCGAGCGCCGCTACATCATCGCGCCCAAGGGCGTGAAGGCCGGCGACCGCGTGGTGGCGGGCAAGGACGTGCCGATCAAGGTCGGCAACACCCTGCCGTTGCGCAACATCCCGGTGGGCACCACGGTGCATTGCATCGAGATGAAGCCGGGCAAGGGCGCGCAGCTGGCGCGCAGCGCCGGCGCCTCGGTCCAGCTGGTGGCGCGCGAGTCCGGCTACGCGACCCTGCGTCTGCGTTCGGGCGAAATGCGCCGCGTGCCGGTGGAATGCCGTGCCACCGTGGGCGAGGTCGGCAACTCCGAGCACAGCCTGAAGAAGCTGGGCAAGGCCGGCGCCAAGCGCTGGAAGGGCATCCGTCCGACCGTGCGCGGCGTGGTCATGAACC
>CAZMMO010000392.1:0-2188 GCA_964567365.1 uncultured Rhodanobacteraceae bacterium
CCCTGTAGGAGCGCACCTGGGCGCGACGGGTTGAAGGCTTGATTGAGCGCTGATGCCGTCGCGCCCGGGTGCGCTCCTACAACGGGGTCGAGGGGCAGTGGATTCGTGTGGGACGCAAGCGGAGCTTCCCGCCAGATGAATGCGTTGTTCAGCGGCCGTGCCGCATCATGAGAGTCATCGAGGCAGACAGCAACATGGAAACCATGTCCAGGCGAGTGGCGGTCATCGGTGGCTTGCGCATCCCGTTTTGTCGTCACAACACGGCGTATGCCGAGGTCGGCAATTTCGGCATGTCGGTGAAGGTACTCGGTGCCCTGGTCGAGCGGTACCGCCTGCACGGGCTGGAGCTGGGCGAGGTGGCCTTCGGTGCCGTCATCAAGCAGGTGTCGGACTGGAACCTGGCGCGCGAGGCGCTGCTCAGCTCGGGCCTGGCGCCGACCACGCCCGGCATTACCACGGCGCGCGCCTGCGGCACCTCGCTGGACAACGCCATCATCGTGGCCAACAAGATCGCCAGCGGCCAGATCGAAGCCGGCATCGCCGGCGGCAGCGACACCACCAGCGACGTGCCCCTGGGCTACAGCCGGCGTCTGCGTCGACGCCTGCTGGAAGCCAGTCGGGCCAGGACCCTGCCGCAGCGCCTGAAGATCCTGGCCCACGGATTTTCGCTGCGCGAACTGAAACCGGCGACACCGGGCGTGGCCGAGCCGCGCACCGGCAAATCCATGGGCGACCACTGCGAGTTGATGGCCAAGCAATGGCAGATCGGTCGCGAGGAGCAGGACCGCTTCGCCCTGGCCAGCCACCGCAAGCTGGCGGCCGCCTACGACGCCGGCTTTTTCGACGACCTGGTGGTGCCGTTCCGCAACGTGCACCGCGACAACGTGCTGCGTGCCGATACCACGCTGGAAAAGCTGGCGGCGCTGAAACCCGCCTTCGACAAGACTTCCGGCAGAGGCACGTTGACGGCGGGCAACTCCTCGGCGCTTTCCGACGGCGCGGCCTGCGTGTTGCTGGCCAGCGAGGAGTGGGCCGCGGAGCACGATCTGCCGGTGCGGGCCTGGCTTACCCACGCGCGCGTGGCGGCGGTGGATTTCGTGCATGGCGAAGGCCTGCTGATGGCGCCCACCATCGCCGTGCCGCGCATGCTCGACGAGGCCGGATTGAGCCTGCAGGACTTCGATTTCTACGAGATCCACGAGGCTTTCGCCGCCCAGGTCCTGTGTACGCTCAAGGCCTGGGAGTCGGCCGATTACTGCCGCCAAAGGCTGGGCCGTGACGCCCCGCTGGGCAGCATCGATCCGGACCGGCTGAACGTGCACGGCTCCAGTCTGGCCGTGGGGCATCCGTTTGCCGCCACCGGCGCGCGCCTGGTGGCCACGCTGGCCCGGTTGCTGGAGGAAAAGGGTTCGGGCCGCGGCCTGATCTCCATCTGCACCGCCGGTGGCATGGGCGTGACCGCCATTCTGGAGAGGGAATGAGGCGATGCTGCGCCTGCGTACCACCGCCGTGCTGAGCCTGCTGGTGGTGGCCGGTGGCGTGGGCATGAGCCTGTGGATGAGCGCCTGGCCGCGCATGCAGGACCGTCCGACCGAGGCGGCGGTGGCGGCACGGCAGGAAGGCCATGCCGCGCGCACGCGGCCTGAACATTCCCCGCGCCGACCCGCGCGGCGTGCCTCGACCCTGGCGGCCCCGGTGGCGCCGGTGCAGGCCAGGACGCGCGAGCCGCCGGCCCCGGTCCAGTCGCCGTCGCCGAAGTATCCGATCGAGGCCCTGCGCGAACAGCGCGGCGGCACCGTGCTGTTGCGCGTGAGCGTGGACGGCGCGGGGGCGGTGACGGCGGTGGACGTGGCCCGTTCCAGCGGAGATTCGGCCCTGGATGCCTCGGCGCGCGAGGCCATGCGCCGGTGGCGGTTCCAGGCGCCGCAGGACCATCGGCCAATGACGTTCGACTATCCGGTGGAATTCCGTATCGCCTCCGCGGCCACGCGCTGATACGGCGGGAAGCGGAACGGGCGTCCATTGGGAATGGCGAGTCCCAAAAAAATCCATTGCACCCCAATTCCCCATGGTAGGAGCGCACCCGGGCGCGACGGCATCAGCGCTCCATGAACCTCGAGCCCGTCGCGCCCGGGTGCGCTCCTACGATGAAGAGCGGGCGGTAAGCGGCAAACTCCGGGGTTCTGCG
>CAZMMO010000393.1:0-2154 GCA_964567365.1 uncultured Rhodanobacteraceae bacterium
TCTGCGACGGCACCGAAGCCGCCGACCAGCGCATCGCGCGCGTGCTCTGGAACGACCCCGGCACCGGCGTGATGCGGCATGCGGATGCGGGCTACGAGGATGCCATTGCTTGCGCGAAGGAGCAGGGGCTCAAGTTGCCGATGGTGTGAGTCTGACCTTGCATCACGTCTTTACATGTTCCCGATCGGGAATAAAATGGTTGACAGCAGCTGTTGATAGCTAAATAATACCGATCGGTATAATAGATCGCTTGGAGGAGGGTATGGTGAAGAAATTATCCCAAACGGGAAAATTTTCTCCCTCCCCGGAGATGGCCAGCATTGCCCGGTCCGTCCGGCAAACCCGTCTGCGTCATCATTTGACCCAGACAGAGCTGGCGGGGCTGGCCGGAACGGGTTTGCGCTTCATCAGCGAGCTCGAGCGCGGCAAACCGAATGTCGCGTTCGACAAGCTGATGAATGTGCTCGCCGTGCTGGGGTTGCGTCTGCAGGTGCTTGAGGCCGGACAGTGATGGAAGTCCTGCACGTCCGCCTTTTCGATCGTCATGTCGGTAAATTGAGTATCGAGGGCGAAGTGCGCAGCCCGGAAGACTGGCAATTCCGTTATGCGCCCGAATACCTCGATGCGTCTCGGCCCGTGGCATTGTCGGTCAGCCTGCCATTGCGGGCCGAGCCTTTCATCGGTGCCGTGGTGCGCAACTGGTTCGGCAACTTGCTGCCGGAAGGCGGTGTTCGTGAAGCCATCGCCGCGCGCTTGCGCGAGCCGGTCTGGGACGATTTTGCGCTTCTTGCCGGCATCGGTGGCGAGTGTGCCGGCGCTGTCAGCATCGTGCCGCCGGACCCCTCGTCGGCAGAAGCAAGCCCCGGCCCGACGACGGATCTCGAAAGCCTGCTGGTTGCTGCTGGCGATATGGCAGGCGAGGGCACATGGGCCCTGCTCGGCACGCCACGGCGCCTGTCGCTGGCCGGTGCACAGGACAAGATCGCCGTGGTGCGCGAGGCCGATGGCTCATTGCAGTTGCCTGCCGTCGGCGAACTGACCACACATATCCTCAAGCCGGAAAGCCGGCGTTTGCCGGGCCTGCGTGATCTGGAAGCGCTGGGCCTGGCACTGGCCCGTGCGGTCGGCTTGCGGGCGGTTCCGGCAACCCTGGTCGAAGTGGCCGGCCACAAGGCCCTGCTGCTTGAGCGCTACGACCGCCAAGTGGTCGATGGCCGCCTGACGCGCTTGCATCAGGAAGATTTCTGCCAGGCACTGGGTTATCCAGGCGAACTCAAATACGAAGCCAGCGGCGGCCCGTCACTGGGCCAGTGTGCCGAGTTGGTGCGCCGGCGCTTGCGCCTTGGGCCAGTGGCCGTGCAGGCCGTACTGGACTGGGTTGTATTCAATGCCGTCATTGGCAACGCCGATGCCCACGCCAAGAACCTGGCGCTGCTTTCCGATCGCGATGGCCGGCGCCGGCTGGCCCCGTTCTACGACCTGGTGCCGACCATCGCCATCCCCGAGCGCCTGGTCGAGCGCCAACCGGCCTTGCGCATCGGCGACAGCGAACGCATCGACCACATCACGACGGACGATTGGCGTGCGTTCGCCAAGGCCGCCGGCTACGCGCCGGGTTTCGTTTTGAAGCGTGTCGCGGCCATGGCCGAGGCCGTCGTCGCGCACACCGAAGAAGTGAAGCGGCACTTGGCAAAACAGGGCGCTGATCGTGCGCGCATGGAGCGGGCTGTCGATGTCGTGCGCGCTTGTGCAGAACGGGCGCGCCAGCCCGCCTGATGCGTCAACGTGCTTGCCATGGGCAAGCGTGACAAGGGCGTGATGTATCGTAAAGTGGGCAGGTGGGCGTAGCTGCCAGGGTTTGTATCGAACCATGGAATCAGGGGAATGATTCGACGATGAGCGGGGCGCCATTCAACGAGGATTCACGCGTCAAGATTCCGGCGCTGCTGCATCTGCAGCGGCTCGGTTATCGCTACCTGTCCCTCAAGAACATGCAGTGGGACAAGCGCAGCAACATCTTCACGGAACTTTTCGAGACGGCCGTGCTGCGCATCAATCCGGACCTGCATCGTGAGGATGTGTCGGCGCTGCTTGACGACATCCGTCTCGAATTGCCGAACGAGGATCTGGGCCGCGCGTTCCACAAGCGCCTGG
>CAZMMO010000394.1:0-2150 GCA_964567365.1 uncultured Rhodanobacteraceae bacterium
TTGATGTTGACGCGGAAGCCGCGGCGCTTGGCCTCGCGGATGGCCGAGGTCGCGATGTCGAACACGCCGGCGCGGCCGACGCTCTCGTCGTGGCGCTCGCGCATGCCGTCCAGGTGTACGGAGAACGTCAGGTGGCTGGACGGCTTGAACAGGTCGAGCTTCTTTTCCAGCAGGATCGCATTGGTGCACAGGTACACGTACTTGCCGCGCCGGATGAATCCTTCGACGATCTTCTGCACATCCTTGTGGACCAGCGGCTCGCCGCCGGCCAGCGACACCATGGGCGCGCCGCACTCGTCCACGGCCTGCATGCATTCCTCGCAGGACATGCGCTCCTTCAAGGTGTGCGAGTCGTAGTCGATCTTGCCGCAGCCCGGACAGGCCAGGTTGCACTGGAACAGCGGCTCGAGCATCAGCGTGAGCGGATAGCGCTTCACGCCCCGCAGCCGCCGTCCCATGATGTAGGTGGCGACCTTGATCTGTTGGCGGATGGGAATGGACATCGTTACCTCCTCTTGGCGCCCGGTGAGCGGAAAGCCGATGACGGGAAGCCTCCGCTCCACCCGACCCAAGCTACGCCAACGTACCGGTACGGCGACTGACACAGATCAAGAAATCCCGTCCGGGCTGATCTGCGTCAATGACGACGGTGGCGGGACTTGCTAGCGTTTTGGGCCGCGTCCGCCGGGTGCGCGCAGCAAAGCCGAGGGCATCATGTCCGGATCCAGTGCAAGCAGGGAATCCTTCACGCTGGCACGCGACTGCAGGGCCGCGCAGGTACCCTACGGCGACGCCGTCACGCTGACGGCCGGCCAGGCCGGCATCATCACGCAGGCGCTGGGCGGCAGTTTCACCGTGTACATCGAGGGCAGCCTGTTCCGCATCGAGGGCAAGGACGCGGACGCCATCGGCCAGCCGCCGCCGGAACCGCTCACGGTGCCGGAAAACGCCGGCGACGAGGACGTCGAGCGGGTGGTGTGGGAACAGCTGTACACCGTCTTCGACCCGGAGATCCCGGTCAACGTGGTCGACCTGGGCCTGGTCTACAACCTCGAGCTCTCGCACCTGGACGACGGCCAGCGCAGGGTCCACGTCGAACTCACCCTGACGGCGCCGGGCTGCGGCATGGGCGACATCATGATCGAGGACACACGAGCCAAGCTCGAGATGATCCCGACCATCGGAGAGGCCCGCATCGACCTGGTGTTCGACCCGCCCTGGAACCAGACCATGATGACGGATGCCGCGAAGCTGCAGACCGGCATGATGTGAGCGTGGGGGGGGATTTGGCGCGAATGGGTGAATTGGCGCGCCTGGCGGGATTCGAACCCACGACCCTCGGCTTCGGAGGCCGATACTCTATCCAGCTGAGCTACAGGCGCTTGGCAAATCGGATGACGCGTGATTGTAGCAGCAGCGCTGCGCGCTGCGGGCATGGATTCGCGCCGCCGCCGCAAGGCGCCCCCTCGAATCGGTACCCGTTCGTAGGAGCGCACCTGGGCGCGACCGGCGTGAGGTTCCATGGAAGGCTGATGCCGGTCGCGCCCAGGTGCGCTCCTACGAACGCGGGAGGGTGAAGGCCTCGAGTCCGCGGGAACCGAGGCTCGGAGTGGTTGGACCGATGCGGCCTATTTCTTCGGCGCGTAAAGCTGCGACAGGTAGTCCGGCTTGCCCTGGATGCGCTCCAGATGCGGGTACTTCAGGCCCTCGTGGTAGTCGATGTCGAGGGTCTTGTACTCGTCGAAGTTCTTGACCAGGAGCTGGATCGGCTTGTCGTTGCCCTTGGCCGCCTTGATGGCCTGCTTCATGGCGTCGGGGCTGAATTTCTGGCCGTTGACGGCGACGATCTTCATGCCCGGAGCCAGACCGGCCTTGAAGGCCGGGCCGTTCCAGCGCACATCGCGCAGGTCGCCGTCGCCGGAGCCGGAAAAGCCCACCGTGTAGGTGAAATTGGCATACTCGCCGCCGCGGCGCTTGGCGTAACTGGCCAGGATCGCCTTGGCCGCCTTGGACGGCTCGGAGCGATAGACCAGCTTCCAGCCTTCCAGCTTCAGCGCATCGGCGAGGTTGCCGTGGCCGTCCAGGCGCTTGCGCAGGAACCGGTTCCAGTCATACGGCACGATCTTGTTCAACGTGTCGACCACGTCCTG
>CAZMMO010000395.1:0-2140 GCA_964567365.1 uncultured Rhodanobacteraceae bacterium
CGAAGATGATCCAGGCGATCACGCTGAGCACGATGATGTGCGCCAGGTGCTGGGCCAGGATGTTGTGCACGAACAGGGCGCCGGAGAGCAGGGTCAGCGTGAGCAGGGCAAAACCGGTGCCGATCAGGCGGAACAGCAGCGCCTCGGTCTGCGTCAGCGGGGGCAGTGCGCGCACCAGGCGTGCCGGTTGATGGGTGCGCAGTGCGCGCTCCTGCAGAGCCAGCAGGATGGCCAGTACGGCGCCGATGGACAGCACGCTGTAGGCCAGCAGGGCGATGGCGACGTGCAGGGAGATTTGCCAGTCCAGCGGGTGCGGCGTCGTCGGTGGCGCGATGAATACGTCCAGCGCCAGCAGCAGGGCCGCCAGCGGAAACACGATCACGCCCAGCCCGGCCACCGCCCGCCACAGATTGACCAGCAGGGTCAGCGCGGCCACCGCGAAGGCCACCAGCGACAGGGCGGCAAAGAAGTGCAGGTCCACCCTGCCGCCATGCACGCTGAACAGGATGCCGGCGTGGGCCAGCACCGCCAGCGTGGCCGCGGTCAGACCCAGTCGGTTCGGCCTGTGCGGGCAGCCGGTGATGGGCGCGGCCAGCAGCACGGCGGCAGCGGCATACAGCACGACGGCGACGATGGCGAGAATCGTGATCGGCATGGTCGTGCAAGTGTGGCACAGGATTCGGGCAAACAGGAATGGTTCTCAACACTTCCGCACGCTCGTTCGCGTGGATGGGGCGGGCATTGCCCGCCATCGGAAGTGCATGACGGCGGGCCGTGCCCGTCCTGCACGGATTGCCGCGGTGGTCGTCGATATTGCAATAATTAGCTTATTGTCTAATAATCTAACCATCCATCGGGAAACGACCTCTCGAATGAAACAGCAGGAAGTGTTCAAGGCCATGGCCGATCCGACCCGCCGCGCGATCCTCAAGCGCCTGCAGGGCGGTTCGCGGACGGCGGGCGAGCTTGGCGCAGGCTTCGATATCACGCCGGCCTCGATGTCGCACCATTTCGCCGTGCTCAAGCAGGCCGACCTGGTGCGCACCGAGCGCCGCGGCCAGCACATCGTGTATTCGCTCAACAGCACCGTGCTCGAGGATCTGGCGCGCATGCTGATGGATTTTTTCCCGGTCGGGAGAGGAGACAAGTCATGAAATTTTCGCGCAGCCTCGTGGTGTCCGCCGTCTTCGTGCTGATTGCCGTGGCCGTGGCGGCATGGCTGTATCCGCACCTGCCCGCGCGCGTGCCCAGCCACTGGAACCTGCAGGGCCAGGTCGACGGCACCTTGCCGCGCGGATGGGGCGCGGCGATGCCGGCGTTGATGGTGCTGGGCGTGGCCGTGTTGACGGTGGTGCTGCCGTACATTTCCCCGCGCAGTTTCGAGATTCGTCCCTTCGGCCCGGTCTATGTCGGCCTGATGCTGGTCATCCAGGGCTTCGTGCTGGTGATCGGCCTGGCCACGCTGCTGACGGGGGCGGGCTATCCGGTGCCGGTGCCGATGCTGGTGATGGTGTGCGTGGGCCTGCTGTTCATGGTGCTGGGCAATTACATGGGCAAGCTGCGCAAGAATTTCTTCATCGGCATCCGCACGCCCTGGACCCTGGCCAGCGATGCGGTGTGGGAACGCACCCATCGGCTGGGCGGCTGGACGTTCATGCTGGGCGGGGTGTTGTTCGTGGTCGCGGCCTTCACCGGCGGCGGGATGTGGCTGCCGATCGTGGCGGTCGTGATTGCCGCCGTGGTGCCGATGGCGTATTCCTGGTTCATCTACCGGCGTCTGGAAGGGCGTGCCGGCCGGGGCGGGTGATCCGTTACAATCACGGGTTCCGCAACCGCAGACCGTCTCCATGTTCGATTCCCTCAGCCAGCGCCTTTCCGGCACCGTCAATCGCCTGCGCGGCCGCGGCCGCCTGACCGAGGACAACATCAGCGAAGCCCTGCGCGAGGTGCGCATCGCCCTGCTCGAGGCCGACGTCGCGTTGCCGGTGGTGCAGGAGCTGATCGCGCGCGTCAAGGAGCGCGCGATCGGCCAGGAGGTGCTGAAAAGCCTGACCCCGGGCCAGGCCCTGGTCAAGGTGGTCAGCGACGAGCTGACGGCGGTGATGGGCACCTCCAATGCCGCCCTGGACCTGGCCGTGAA
>CAZMMO010000396.1:0-2137 GCA_964567365.1 uncultured Rhodanobacteraceae bacterium
GAGGCACTTGCCTCGGCACCCACCGTTCGTGGTGAGGTATCGAACCATGAACGCCACGCGAGGTCTGAGGCATACGCCCTTCGATACCTCAGGGCGAACGGCGTTTGGGGGGTATGGCGGGTAAGGCATTCGCCTCGGCACCCGCCGTTCGTGGTGAGGTATCGAACCATGAACGTTACGCGAGGTCTGAGGCAACGCCCTTCGATACCTCAGGGCGAACGGTGCTTGGGGGGCATTGCGGGTAAGGCATTCGCCTCGGCACCCGCCGTTCGTGGTGAGGTATCGAACCATGAACGTTACGCGAGGTCTGAGGCAACGCCCTTCGATACCTCAGGGCGAACGGTGCTTGGGGGTATGGCGGGTAGGCACTCGCCTCGGCACCCGCCGTTCGTGGTGATGCTTCGACAAGCTCAGCACGGGGTACGCTTCGCGTATCGAACCACGAACAGCGCGATGCAAAATCAGGGCATTCCCGGCCCCTTGAAAGCCCGGGTCAATCGAAATCGCGAAGGCATCGGGCCAGTTCCCGCCAGGGCGCGATGCTCCAGAAGCGTCGCGCCTGGCCGGAGGGCGAGGGCAGCACGAACACGGCGGTGCTGCCGATCGTCTCGTCCTGCATGCCGTAGGCGACGGCATGTCCGAGCGCGGCCCGCGCGGCGTTCTTGCTGGTGAAGGCGATGATGTGCGGCCGAAAGGTCTCGATCCTGGCGACCAGCGCGTCGGTGTCGAAGGCGTCTTCAGGCAGGTCGGCGTCGTTGCCGCTGTGATGCTTGGCAAGATCGGTCAGACCGATGCCGAAGCCCGGCAGCAACGGGTATTCGGCAGGCGCCAGCTGGCGCGGCGTGAAGCCGGCCTCGGCCAGCGCGCGCCAGAAGAAATTGCCGGGGTGTGCGTAATAGGCGCCGTCGGCCGCCGAACGCCGGCTCGGCGCGGTGCCGCAGAACACCAGCTTGAGACCGGGCTGCAGCAGGTCCGGCAGGACGGGATCGCGGTCAGGCATTGTCGGCAAGCAGGTAGTCGGTGTACTGGAAGCGCTCGTCGCGCAGTACCGATTCGCCGCGCTGCAGCGCCAGTGGTCGCGCGAACAGCGGACTGGCGTGGCTCAGGGTGTGGAACTCGCCATGCTCCCCGCACGGATCGACGCCGGCCGGCAGCGAGTCGAGGAAGCCGGCATCGAATTCACGGCCGCAAAAAGCGGCATCCAGTTGCGTGGTGTCCACGCAGACCACGCGCGCGCGATGGCCGTCGGCGTGGAACCGGCGCGCCAGTTCCGCCGTGTCGCCGCCCCACAGCGGAAACACCGCGCGCCATCCGGCACGCCCCAGCTGGCGCACGCGGTAATCGCGCACGTCCTGCAAAAAGATGTCGCCGAAGGCGCAGTGGTGCAATCCGCGCCAGCGCTTGCGCGCCTGTTGCAGCGCCTTTGCGTGCGCGGCTTCGTAGGTGGCATTGTCGGCCGGCCAGGGAATCTCGGCCTCGACCAGCGGCAGGCCTAGCGCGTCGGCCTGGGCATGCAGCACGTCGCGGCGGATGCCGTGCATGGACACACGGTCGTAACGGGCGGTGACCGTGGTCAGCAGGCCCTCGACGCGCCAGCGCGCATCGGCCAGCAGCCGCGCCAGCGCCATCAGGCAATCCTTGCCGCCGCTCCAGGACATCAATACGGGCGTCGTCATGCGTGCATTGTGGCATCTTCGGCCGTCGAAGATGCCGCTTCCGCACCTTCACGAAGGTGGAACAAACCTTGTGGGGTGTATCGCCCGGCATCCCATGCGCGGAGTTTCCCGGTCCGGAAGCCGGCAAGCGGAGTCCGTGGACCGCAGACCGGCAGGCAATCGGCTACGGCGCATGCACGGCACCTATCCGCCTGCGGACGGGTTGACGGCTGCGCCGTAGCCGATCGGAGTTTCCTCAGAAGGCGACGGTGGCCGATACGCCGATCGTGCGGGGCGTCTGGTAGTTGGCCTGGAAAGGACTGCCGATGGGATTCATCGTTTCCGGGCTGACCGAGATGATGCCGTGCTTGTTCGCCAGGTTCTTGGCGAAGGCCTCGAAGGTCCAGTCGCGGTAATTGGCACCCAGGTGCAGGTTGATGATGTTGTAACTGGGCAGGCGGACGCGTGGCGCCGGCACGGTA
>CAZMMO010000397.1:0-2124 GCA_964567365.1 uncultured Rhodanobacteraceae bacterium
TGCACGCGTACTGACCAGGGTGTAGGAGCGCACCCGGGCGCGACGGCCTTGAGGCTCATAACGCGCTGATGCCGTCGCGCCCAGGTGCGCTCCTACAACATGGTTTGTCCCAGCAGGGTGTCAGCCGACGCGCGAGCCGGGTTTGGCGCTGGCGTCGACCTCGACCACCTTGAGGTCGGCGCCGCCGTCACCGGCGGACAGGATCATGCCTTCGGACACGCCGAAGCGCATCTTGCGCGGCGCCAGGTTGGCCACGAACACCACGTTGCGGCCGACCAGTTCGGCCGGTTCGGGATAGGCGGCCTTGATGCCGGAAAAGATCTGGCGCGTGCCCAGTTCGCCGGCATCCAGCTCGAAGCGCAGCAGTTTCCGCGAGTCTGTCACGGCCTCGCAGACGTCGACGCGGCCGACGCGCAGGTCGAGCCTGGCGAAGTCGTCGATCGTGACGAACTCGGGGCCCGGGACCTGGGACCCGGAATCCGGGGTGGGGCCGGTTGCCTTCAGGGATTCGCGCGAGGCGTTGATCATGGCTTCGATTTTCTTCGGGTCGATGCGGGTCATCAGGGGCGTGAAGTCGGCCAGTGCATGACCCGTGAGCGGGGTGTCGGCATCGCGGAAGCGCGTGTTTTCGTCGCCGAGGAACGCTTCGGCGCGCGCCACGGTGGCGGGCAACACGGGCTTGAGGTACACGCTGAGCAGGCGGAACAGGTTGATGGCCAGCGTGCACACCTGGTGCAGGGCCTGGTCCTGGCTTGCGTCCTTGGCCATCTTCCATGGCGCGCGTTCGGCGATCCAGGCGTTGGTGTCGTCGGCCACGGCCATGATCAGGCGTACGGCGGCGGCGTAGTCGCGGGCCTCGTACAGGGCCGGCACCGGTTCGAGGCGTTCGACCGCGGCGGCGTAGCGTTCGGCCAGGTCGGCGTCCAGGGCATCGGCGAGCCGGCCTCCGAAGCGCTTGCGCACGAACCCGGCGGTGCGGCTGGCGATGTTGACCCATTTGCCGACCAGGTGCGAATTGACGCGTTCCTCGAAGGCCTTGAGGTCGAGGTCGACGTCGGCCAGCGTGGGACCCAGCATCGAGGCCAGGTAGTAGCGCAGGTATTCGGGGTCGAGGTGATCCAGCCAGGTGCGCGCGTTGATGAAGGTGCCGCGCGACTTGCTCATCTTGGCCCCGTCCACGGTCAGGAATCCGTGCACGTTGACCGCGGTCGGGGTGCGCAGGCCGGCGCCGTACAGCATGGCCGGCCAGAACAGGGTGTGGAAGTAGGTGATGTCCTTGCCGATGAAATGCACCATCTCGGTGCCGGCTTTGGCCGCCGCATCGCGCTCGACGAAGGCGTCGAAATCCAGCCCGTCGCGCTCGCCCAGTTCCCGGAAGGCGGCCAGGTAGCCGATCGGGGCGTCCACCCAGACGTAGAAGAATTTGTCCTTCGCACCGGGGATCTCGAAACCGAAGTAGGGCGCGTCGCGCGAGATGTCCCAGCTGCGCAGGCCGTCGTCGAACCATTCCCTGAGCTTGTTGACCACCTCCGACTGCAGCTTGCCGGCGTCGCGGCGCTCGGCCAGCCAGGCCTGCAGCATGGCCTCGAAGTCGGCCAGGCGCACGAAGTAATGCAGCGACTCCTTGCGCACGGGCTTGGCGCCGCTGATCACCGAGTACGGTTCGATCAGGTCGGTGGGCTGGTAGGTCTTGCCGCATACCTCGCACGAATCGCCGTACTGGTCCTTGGCGTGGCAGTTCGGGCATTCGCCCTTGATGAAGCGGTCGGGCAGGAACAGGTTCCGCTGCGGATCGTAGAACTGTTCGACCGGCCGCGATTCGACGTGGCCATCCCGTTCCAGCGCCTGGTAGATGCGCGTGGTCAGTTCGCGGTTGGTCTCGGTATGGGTGCTGGAATAGTGGTCGTAGCCGATGCCGAAATCGCGGAAATCGGCCACGTGCGCCTCGTGGCTGGCGGCAACCAGGGCCTCGGGCGCGATGCCCTCGCGCTGGGCGCGCAGCATGATCGGCGTGCCGTGCGCATCGTCGGCGCAGACGAAATGCACCGTATGGCCGGCCATGCGCATCGCGCGCACCCAGATGTCCCCCTGCACGTGCTCGACCATGTGGCCGATGTGGATCGG
>CAZMMO010000398.1:0-2120 GCA_964567365.1 uncultured Rhodanobacteraceae bacterium
GGCCGCGACGGGTCGCGCTTTTCGGCGGCGTCGCAGGCGGCACGCGCCAGCCTGGCACCTTCTTCGTTCAGTTCCCGTGCCAGGTGTTCCAGTTTGTAGTCGGACTGGGACAGGCGCGTGGAATTGAACGTGTTGGTTTCCACCATGTCCGCGCCGGCATCCAGGTAGGCGGCGTGGATGTCGCGGATGATGTCGGGCCGGGTCAGCGACAGCAGGTCGTTGTCGCCCTTCAGGTCGTGCTCGCAGCCTTCGCCCTGGCTGTGCTCGTGGGCGTGCTGGTGGTCGCAGCCGTGCGCGAAGCGTTCGCCGCGGAAACCGGCTTCGTCCAGGCGGTGGCTTTGCAGCATGGTGCCCATGGCGCCATCCAGGATCAGGATGCGCCGGTCCAGCGCGTCCAGCAGTTTTTGCGCGCGCTCGGGGTTGTGCCAGGGGAGATGAGGGGTGGTCATGGCGGGTTGCTCGATATGGTGTACTTCAGGCGTCATTGATATCTTGTCGTCATTCCGGCGAAGGCCGGAATCCGGAGTCTTTTCTACTTGCGTGAGGTCTTGAAGACACTGGATCCCGGCCTTCCGGGATGACGGCGAGGCTTGGGGACATGTCATCCCGGTGCCGGCTTGCGCGCCAACAGGCACAGCACTTCGAAGTTGGGCGGCTTGCGCTCGCGCGAGATCACCTCGCATTGCATGACCTGCAGTTTGGCCTTGCGTGCCAGGCCGGCCAGCTCGTCGCGACGGAAACCCAGGTTGCGGTGGTCGAACGGTGCCACGGCGGTCTTGTGGCCGTGCCGCGACAAGGTCACGGCGAGCAGGCGGCCACCGGGCTTGAGTACGCGGGAAGCTTCGCTGACTGCCTTGGCGGGATGCTCGGCGTAGGTCAGGGCGTGCAGCATCAATACCAGGTCGAAACGGCGCTCGCCCAGATCCAGGTCGTGCATGTCGCCCTGTTGCACCTGCACGTTGCCGAAGGGCCGCAGGCGCTTGCGTGCGGCCTGGGTGACACGCTCGCCGGCGTCAATGCACACGATGGAATGGGCGTGCGGGGCCAGCAGTTCCGCCGTCACGCCATCGCCCGAGGCGATGTCCAGCACGTCGCCCGTGGCCAGCAGTTGCAGCAGGGCGCGGGCCAGGGTTTCCCAGGTGCGGCCGGGAGAATAGTGGCGCTCCATGTCGCCGGCCACGGCATCGGCCCAGCCCTGCTCGCCGGCGCGGTGGGCCAGCACGGCAGGCAGGCGCTCGGCGTCGGCGCCGAGCATGGCGTCGTCGATGTTGCCGCGCAGGGTTTCCAGCAACGCCTTCTGGCCGGCGTCGGCGTCGGTGTTGGCGCGATAATAGGCCGACACGCCGGCGCGCCGGTCGCGCACCAGCCCGGCTTCCTTGAGCTTGGCCAGGTGCGTGGATACGCGCGGCTGCGCCAGTTGCAGGATGGCGGCCAGTTCGGCCACGGTCAGTTCCTCGCGCTCGAGCAACGCCAGCAGGCGCACGCGCGTGGCGTCCGCGAGCAGGCGCAGCAGGGAAGAGGCGGAAGCGAGGTCCATCGAGATATCTTTTTATCGCGATATTAGGATATCAAGGCTAAATGGCGCGGGTGCGGGACGTCAAGGCGCGAAATGTCATGCGGGCGGTATCCCCGTGTAAAGACGGACCCGCACGCGAAAAGGTAAAATCGGGATTTCCGCCGTGACCATGCCTTTACGTCATCATATTTGATCAATCCACGCCGCCGACGCGGTGCAGGAGGACCCATGGACTTCAGCTTTACCGACGACCAGCTTTCGATCCAGTCGATTGCCCGCGATTTCGCGCAAAAGCGCGTGGCGCCGGTGGCGGCCGCACATGATGCTTCGGGGGAATTTCCGCTGGAGAACATCCAGGAAATGGGCAAACTGGGCCTGATGGGCATCGAGGTGCCGGTCGAGTACGGTGGCGCCGGCATGGATCCGGTCAGCTACGTGCTGGCGATGATCGAAATCGCCGCGGCCGACGCCGCCACCTCGACCATCATGTCGGTCAACAATTCGCTGTTCTGCAACGGCATCCTCACCAACGGCACCGAGGAGCAGAAAAAGACCTACGTCGGCGCCATCGCCTCGGGCGAGGCCATCGGCGCCTATGCGCTGA
>CAZMMO010000399.1:0-2109 GCA_964567365.1 uncultured Rhodanobacteraceae bacterium
TCGGCGATGACGAGGATCTTGCTCATGGAAATCTCCGATGATTCCGTGAATCCGTCGTAGGAGCGCACCTGGGCGCGACTGGCCTCGAGGCTTGTCGGGCGCTGGTGCTGTCGCGCCCGGGTGCGCTCCTACGGTTGGTGTGTGATGTGGAGTGCGGGTTACAGCAGGCCTTTTTCCTTCAGGGCGGCGACCAGGCCGGCGGCGTCTTCCACCATGACGCCTTTTTCGCGCTTGGGCGGCGGGGCGTAGTGCGTGGTTTCGATGTGGTCGCCGGGTTCCACGCCCAGGTCGGCCAGCGGCTTCACGTCGATGGGCTTGCGCTTGGCCTTCATGATGTCGGGCAGCTTGATGAAGCGCGGCTCGTTCAGGCGCAGGTCGGTGGTGACCACGGCGGGCAGGTCGACCTCGATGGTTTCCAGGCCGGCGTCGACCTCGCGGGTCACGGTGGCCTTGTCGCCCTCGACCTTCAGTTCGCTGGCGAAGGTGGCCTGCGGGCGGTTCCACAGCGCGGCCAGCATCTGGCCGGTCTGGTTGCAGTCGTCGTCGATGGCCTGCTTGCCCAGGATCACCAGGCCCGGCTGCTCGGCTTCGATCAGCTTCAGGAACACGCGCGCGGCGGTCAGCGGCTGGATGGCCGCGTCGGTGCTGACGTGGATGGCGCGGTCGGCGCCCATGGCCAGGCCGTTGCGCAGGTGCGAGGCAAGATCGTCCGGACCGATGCTGGCAATCACCACCTCGTCGGCCACGCCGGCTTCGCGCAGGCGCAGCGCTTCCTCCAGCGCGATTTCGTCGAATGGGTTGGCAGACAGCTTGACGCCGTCGGTGGCCACGCCCGAACCGTCGGGCTTGACCTGGACACGCACGTTGTAATCCACGACGCGCTTGTAGCCGACCAGAATCTTCATCAGCGGACCCTTGATCTCATGGAGAAAATGAACGCACATTGTAACCTGTTCCGCTCTTCCGACTGTAGGAGCGCACCCGGGCGCGACGGGCTCAGCGTTCAATGGGCCTCACGCCGGTCGCGCCCAGGTGCGCTCCTACACGGGGCAAGGTGGGGGACGGTCCCAGGGTGCCGTTATCATGCGTGGATTCGAGGGCGACGGCGGAGCGTTCATGAAACTGCTGGTATGCGGTGGCGCGGGGTACATCGGCTCGCACATGGTGCGGCATCTGGTCGGGGCCGGGCATGCGGTGGTGGTGTTCGACAACCTGTCGACCGGCCATCGCCAGGCGCTCGATGACGTTCCGCTGATCGAGGGCGACGTGCGCGACGCGGTGGCGCTGGATGCATTGTTCGCGGCCCATCGTTTCGATGCGGTGATGCATTTTTGCGCCCGCTCGCTGGTGGGCGAATCGGTGCGCGAGCCCTATGCCTATTACGAGAACAACATGGCCGGCACGCTGGGCCTGCTCCAGGCGATGCGTCGCGCCGGGGTGGACAAGCTGGTGTTCTCGTCCACGGCCGCCGTGTTCGGGGTGCCGCAGGCCGGGCTCATCGACGAGGATCATCCGACCCGACCGATCAATCCCTACGGTGTCAGCAAGCTCATGGTCGAGCGTGTCCTGGCCGATGCGGCGGGCGCGTACGGATTGCGCTCGGTGGCGCTGCGTTACTTCAATGCCGCAGGAGCCGATCCGTCCGGACGGATCGGCGAATCGCACGCGCCGGAAACGCATTTGATCCCCAACGTGCTGCGCGCGGCGGCGGGCCAGGGTGGCGCGCTGAAGGTGTTCGGCGACGATTACGACACCCATGACGGCACCTGCGTGCGCGACTACGTGCATGTCGACGACCTGGCCGCGGCGCATCTGATGGCGGTCGATTTCATGCATGGGCACGAGGGCGCGCATCGTTTCAACCTGGGCAACGGCCAGGGGTTCAGCGTGCTGGAGGTGATCGAGGCGGCGCAGCGTGTCGTCGGCACGGACATCGCATTCGAGCGCGCGCCACGCCGCGCCGGGGATCCGCCGGTGCTGGTGGCGTCTAGCGCGCGCGCGCGCGAGGTGCTGGGCTGGACTCCGCAGTACACCGGGATCGACGAGATCATCGACACGGCGTGGAAGTGGCACCGGAATCCGCGGTATTGACGGGAGCGACGCAACGGA
>CAZMMO010000400.1:0-2098 GCA_964567365.1 uncultured Rhodanobacteraceae bacterium
TGCTGTCCACCGGCGCGCGCTGGCGCCAGATGGGCGTGCCCGGCGAAAACGAGTACCGCAACAAGGGCGTGGCCTACTGCCCGCACTGCGACGGCCCGCTGTACAAGGGCAAGCGCGTGGCGGTGGTCGGCGGTGGCAATTCCGGCGTCGAGGCGGCGATCGATCTTGCCGGCATCGTCAGGCACGTCACGCTGATCGAATTCGACGGCAAACTGCGCGCCGACGACGTGCTGCAGCGCAAGCTGAAGAGCCTTGCCAACGTCGACGTCATCGTCAACGGCCAGACCACCGAGGTGCTGGGCGACGGGCAGAAGGTCCACGGTCTGCGCTACACCGACCGTGCCACCGGCAACGCGCACGATATCGCGCTGGAAGGCATCTTCGTGCAGATCGGCCTGCTGCCCAATACCGAGTGGCTGCAGGGCACGCTGGAACTGTCGCCGCGTGGCGAAATCGTCATCGACGAGCGTGGCGCGACGTCCCTGCCGGGCGTGTTCGCCGCCGGCGACGCCACCACGGTGCCGTACAAGCAGATCGTGATCGCCATGGGCGCCGGCTCGACCGCCGCCTTGAGCGCCTTCGACCATCTCATCCGGCACGGCGCCCCGGCCGGGGAAGCAACGGAGCGGGCCGCAGCCGCCTGACACCCCGCAGGGCGGTCAGCGCAGGCGCAGGAAATCCGGGCTGGCGACGAAGCGCACGGCATCCAGGCGCAGGCGCGCGCCGGGCAGCTCGCGTTCCAGTGCGGCCAGTTCCTCGGCCACGGCGGTGACGTCGCCGTCGCGCACCGACGGGTTGATGGTCTGCAATGCTTCCAGCCGGCGCAGTTCGTTGCCCAGTTGGGCCCGGGCGGCTTCCACGGCCCGCTGGCTGATGTCCGCGGCCTCGCGCATGCCGACCTGCTCGGCCTTTTCCAGCATCGGTGGCACCAGCTTGGCCAGGATCTTGCGGTAGCGGCCGATGTCGAAACGACGGTCGCCGGCACGTTCGACAGCCGTCGCCGAAGGGGCGAATTGCGCCCGCACGGCCAGGCGCGAGTCCACGCTCACCACGACCGGCGTGGGCGGCAGAAAACGGTTCGCGTCGAGCCTCTGGTCGGCCACGCATTCGAGCACGAACACGGCCTGCAGCAGGGCGCTGCGGCTGGGCAGGGCATCGTCGATCAGGAAGGCGGCGTTGCCGGTTTCCGAGCCCAGCAGCAGGTCCACGGTGCCGGCGACCATGGGATGGTCCAACCGCAGCAGCGGCAGGTCTTCGCGGGCCAGCGCCAGCGGTCGCGAAAAGGTGGCCTGGCGCGCTCCTTCGGCCAGGCCGGGGATGGCGTCGGTGGCGAGGTATTGCGGATCGAGCAGCAGGCGGTCGTTGCCCAACGGCTCGGTGGTGACGCCGAAACTGTCCATCAGGCGCACGATGAAATCGTTTTGCCCTTCGTCGTCGTCGGCCACCTGCATGGCGCGCTGCAGCGTCTCGGCTTCCGGTTCGCGGCGGGCGGCCAGTTCCAGCAGGCGATCGCGGCCGGCCTCCAGCTCGATGGCCAGGGCCTCGTGGGTGGCGCGGGTTTCGGTGATCAGGGCATCCAGCTCCTGGTCCGTTCCATTGCCGGTGCGGGCGTGCTCGCCGGTCAGCTCGGCCAGCGCGGTACCGAAGCGGCGCAGCAGTTCGCGGCCGTCGGCGGGGCTGGAGCGGAAGGCATCCACGCCCTCGTCGTACCAGCGGGCGAGGACATGTTGCGGACTGCCGGCGACGACCGGGACGTGGATGACGACTTCGCGGGTCTGGCCGATGCGGTCGAGGCGGCCGATGCGTTGTTCGAGCAGGTCCGGATCCAGCGGCAGGTCCCACAGCACCAGGTGGTGGGCGAACTGGAAGTTGCGGCCCTCCGATCCGATCTCCGAGCACAGCAGCAGGCGCGCGCCGTCCGGTTCGGCGAACCAGGCCGCGTTGCGGTCGCGCTGCAGCATGCCCAGGCCTTCGTGGAAACGCGCGGTGTCAACGCCGGCGGTGGTGCGCAGGGCCTCCTCGATCGCCAGCACCTTGGCCTGGGTGCGGCAGATCAGCAGGAATTTGGCGTCGGGATGGCGCTTGAGCAGGTCCAGCA
>CAZMMO010000401.1:0-2078 GCA_964567365.1 uncultured Rhodanobacteraceae bacterium
CGCCCGGGTGCGCTCCTACAAAAATACGGCGGTGGCGGGGCGATTGCGGGGGCCTACTGCGATTTTCCGGCGGGCGAGGATTCGGGCACTACCTTGGCGCCCTCGTGCTGCTGCATGTGCCGGCGCAGCATGGCCACGTCCACGGGCTGGATCTTCTGGATACGGCAGGGGTACTGGCCGCCCTGGGTGAGCACGCTGTCGAGCAGGGTGCTGACCTGTCCGGTGTGCGAGGTGATGCCGATGGAAGGGGTATACGGCAACCGGGGGCACAGGCCCACGTTGAGCAGCCAGGCCTTGTCGGGACGGGTGTAGACGAGCACCTCGTGCTCGCCCAGCGGCTCCCACGAATACATGGTGAGCGCGTCGTAGCGGAACGAATTGACCGGCTTGCCGGCGGCCGCGTGGATGGCCGCCAGCCGCGCCTGCTGGCGCTGGACCGACTGCTGGTAGGTGGCGCAACCGCCCAGCAGAGACGCGGCCAGCAGCAGCGGGACGGCTTGATGCAGTTTCATGACGAACCTCCGCAGGCATCCGGGATGACCATCCCGTTCCACCCTTCCCGTGCGCCCGAGTCTACTCCGCACGCCGCGTCTCCGCCCGCGCGCCGCCGGGGGTAGCCTCGGAAAACCGCGCTCTCGCCCGTCATCCCGGCGCAGGCCGGAACGATGGAGGCGAGGACGATTCGGGGGCTCCGGGGGGACCGGATGACCGCTCAGGCCGCGAACTTGCCGCTGATGGAATCCAGGCGCTGCACGTGGTCGATCTGGTCCAGCCAGATGCGGCGCTCGCCGCCGGGGGCCGAGGCGTCTTCCAGGCGCAGCACGCCGTTGATGCCCTCCACGCCGTCGCGATCGCGGAACGCCTGCACCGTGGGGCGCACGCACACGATGCCGGCATACCGCTTGCCGTCCTTGCACGTAACCGCGACGCGGGCGTTGCCCGTCAACTGCCCGATCAGGTCCGTCAACCGCGCGATGGCGGCCGAGTCGGTATATACATGCTGCGCTAGCTGACCCATGCTGACTATCCTGCGAACGAGACGCACATTGTAGACAAATTTTCCGCGCGGACCCGCGCGACGGGAACGCGGGGAAGCCCGGAGCGGGGCCGCGCCGCCGCTCCGGGAGGAGATCACACCGTCATCGGGTTGGGCTTGTCCGGGTCCAGGCCGTACTTCTCGATGGCCTTGGCCACGACGGAAGCCTCGACGGCGCCGTCCTGTGCCAGCGCCGACAGGGCAGCATGGGCAATCCAGTGCCGGTCCACCTCGAAGAACGCGCGCAAGGCCTCGGCGGTGTCGCTGCGACCGTAGCCGTCGGCTCCGAGCGTGATGTAGCGGCGACCCTCGGGGATGAAGGCACGGATCTGGTCGGTCACGCCGCGCACGTACTCGGACGCGGCCACGACCGGCCCCTCGTGGTCGGCCAGGCACTGGGTGACATACGGCACGCGCGGCTTCTTCGCCTGCGGATGCAGGCGGTTGTGGCGCTCGCAGTCGAAGCCCTCGCGCGAGAGCTCGCTGAAGCTGGTGCACGACCACACGTCGGCCTGGACGCCGAAATCGTTCTCGAGCAGCTCGGCCGCGGCCAGCGTCTCGAGCAGTACCGGACCGGCCCCCAGCAACTGCACCCGCGGCGCCTTGTCCTTGCCCTTGCCTTTGCTCTTCCCCGATTCCCCATTCCCCATTCCCGATTCCCGGAACAGATACATGCCCTTGATGACACCCTCGCGACACCCCTCGGGCATATCCGGATGGGCGTAGTTGTGGTTGGTCGTGGTGATGTAATAGAACACGTCGCGCTGGTCCTGGCACATCTCCTTGACGCCTTCGTGCATGATCACCGCCACCTCGTAGGAGTACGCGGGATCGTAGGCGCGGCAGTTGGGGATGATGCCGGCCATCAGGTGCGAGGCGCCGTCGGAGTGCTGCAGGCCCTCGCCGGCGAACGCGCGTCCGGCGGTTGCGCCGACCAGGAACCCGCGCGTGCGCTGGTCGCCGGCGGCGTAGATCAGGTCGCCGATACGGCGGAAGCCGAAGAACGAGTAGTAGATGAAGAACGGCAGCATCGGCACGTTGG
>CAZMMO010000402.1:0-2077 GCA_964567365.1 uncultured Rhodanobacteraceae bacterium
TGCGCTGGCACTCTAAAACTCCTAGCTTCGTGTCCCAAAAGACTTGACCACTTCAGTACGGCATGGTTCACCTCATTGGGTCAATGTGATCCTAACTGGGTGTCCCAAATCATTAGACCACTACAACCATTAGACCACTACAACCATTAGACCACTACACCCGGCCACTTCAACCTTGTCCCTCCACCTCGGCAGGCCCTTTTTGCACTGCCGGGCGTAAACATACAAGCGCGACTGGCTCGACGCTCAACAGGCCTCAAGGCTGTCGCGCCTAGGTGCGCTCCTACAATAAAGGGCAGTACGTGACAGCTGGGTTCGGCCCAGTTGCCGCAGCAACAGGAACAGCAGCACGCCATTGACCAAGTGCAGGATCACGCTGGTATGCAAAAACGGCCGCGGATCCGCCGGCCAGCTGTGCGCATCGATCAGAAAACTCAGCAATGCCACGGACCGCCCGGTAGGGTCGGCGTTGTCGGAGGTGAGGTAACGCCAGAACGCGGCCTAGTCATCCACCGATCCGGTCGCACCCAGCACCGGCAGGTTGGCAAAACCATCGAGCTGGAAGCCGCCGAAGAGACCGGGGTGGTAGGCCCACCAGGTGTCTGCCAGTGGCATGATGACAAACAGAGTAAGCGGAATCATATGGCGAGCGTGGAGCATGGCAACAGCAGATCAGAAAGCACAGGCAAAAAGAAGGGCCGCATTGGGCGACCCTTCGGGTGCTTCTTTTGCCGTGGAGAAATCAGCGGCAGGATGAGGGAAGATATTTCGGGTCGAGATTCGTACCGGCACTGCTGCAGGTCCATTTGATCGAGCCCGCTTGTGTGATGGGAGAAAGTGCCAAGAATTTCCCATTAATGGCCTTATTCGCCTCAAATCCAGTTGCGTTGGAGAATTTAGCCGCAATGACACCCGCCTTTGTCAGGGAACTGCCATTGTCCGTTCCAACACCAACTTGCGACACGTACTTTCCACTGATGCTTACATTTTTTGCAAGGCCTGCCGATGCGTTGGAGCCAGGCAGTTCGCCATGATTCGTGAAGTATTCAGCGACAGACGTTTTCGCACCGTCCATCAACGTCATACCCTCGGACACCTGCGCACGAATCACATAGTTCTGATACGCCGGAATGGCGATGGCCGCCAAGATGGCGATGATCGCGATCACGATCATCAGTTCGATCAGCGTGAAGCCTTTCTGGGTGGTTTTCATGGTGGTTCCTCGTTGCAACGCGTTGGCGTTTGATGGTGAAAATGGATGCCCCCTGAGCCCCTGCCCCGCGCCGGTTGATCCCCGTTGCGGCCTTCCAGAACCCCGTCTGCCAGGAACGACCGGGAAGCTCGTGCCTGATAGGCAGCATGTTGCGTGCCATCTCCCGCACGGGGCCTATTTCCGCACGGATTGCGGCTGCGCGGTGTGCAGATGATCACGAAACGCGCACCGGGCGGCAATTCGTACAGCCGGCTTGTGAGGAAAGTCGGTAAACCGGTGGGGATAAAACTGACCTCTGGCGTCAAAGGGTGACGCATTTGGTCACATCGCGACGCAACCCGCGCGGAGTCGTGGGTGGCCTGGGAAATCCGCAGTGGCGGGCAGTGCCCGCCCTACCGGCATACCGATGGCAGGTAGCGTCCGGGCAGGGCGTTGCCGCTGGTGTCGCTGGTGTTGACGCACGTCCACTGGATGGCGCCGGCGGTGGTGCTGGGCGAGAGCGTGAGTACCTTGTCATGAATGGCGTCGTTGGCTGCGTCGGTCTCAAACGAGACGGTGATCTTGCCGCCTTCCACGTTTACGCCCGAGGCATAGGTGCCGGCAATGGATGTAGCATCCGGAAGTCCCGCGGAATGGTTGCTGGGCGGAAACCGTCCGGTGTTGGAGGTGAAGTCCCACACGGCCGCCTTGGCTCCCGAAGCCAGGCTGACACCCTCGGTAACCTGCGCGCGGATGACGTAATTCTGGTAGGCCGGAATGGCGATAGCGGCAAGCGTGGCGATGATCGCGATCACGATCATCAGTTCGATCAAGGTAAAGCCGGCAGTCTTGCACTGACGGTTCATGGTGGATCCCCCAATGGAT
>CAZMMO010000403.1:0-2076 GCA_964567365.1 uncultured Rhodanobacteraceae bacterium
AACGCTCCACCTCGATGGTGAAGTCGACGTGCCCCGGGGTGTCGATGATGTTGAAGCGGTATTCCGGCATGGATCCGTCCATGCCCTTCCAGAAGCAGGTGGTGGCCGCCGACGTGATGGTGATGCCGCGCTCCTGCTCCTGCTCCATCCAGTCCATGACGGCCGCACCGTCATGCACCTCGCCGATCTTGTACGAGACGCCGGTGTAGAACAGGATGCGCTCCGTGGTCGTGGTCTTGCCGGCATCGATGTGGGCCATGATGCCGAAATTGCGGTAGCGCTCGAGTGGAGTGGTACGTGCCATGGATATTTGCCTTTTTCGGGCCGCCTTGCCCTTTCGAATTTCCTGCGGCTCGTCCGGAGCCACGCTTTTTGTGAGAAGTCCGCCATGGAGAGCGGTCTTGATCTTTGCGGTCAGGGAGAACCGCTGAAACAAACACTGAGGTGATCAGACCGCCTCGGCGCCCGTTCGGGCCACCGCGGCACCCAGCCAATCACCATCTGTAATGCGAGAAGGCCTTGTTGGCTTCCGCCATGCGATGGGTTTCCTCGCGCTTCTTGACGGCGCCGCCACGCTGCTCGGAGGCATCCGCCAGCTCGGCCGCCAGCTTGCGCGGCATGGAGACCTCGCTGCGCTTGCGCGCGGCGTCGATCACCCAGCGCATGGCCAGCGCCGTGCGGCGGGACGAACGCACCTCGACCGGCACCTGGTAGGTGGCGCCACCGACGCGGCGGGACTTCACCTCGACCACCGGCGCCACGTTGCCCAGCGCCTTCTCGACCAGGGCCACCGGCTCGGCATGCTTCTCGCCGAGGTGGTCCAGGGCGCCGTAGACGATGCTCTCGGCAACCGACTTCTTGCCGCTTTTCATCACCATGTTGATGAAGCGGGCGATCAACTCGCTGCCATGTTTCGGATCCGGCAGGATCACGCGGGCAGGATGCGAACCTTTACGCGACATGATTCATGTGTCCGTTGTTGCTGCGGGCATCCGGCCCGCGGGATGGACGGCCGCCCTGGCCGCCTTGTTCAAAACCGATCAGCCCTTGGGCCGCTTGGCGCCGTACTTGGAGCGCGAATTGCGACGCTTGGTGACGCCGGCGCAATCCAGGCTGCCGCGCACCGTGTGGTAGCGCACGCCCGGCAGATCCTTGACACGACCGCCGCGGATGAGGACCACCGAGTGCTCCTGCAGGTTGTGGCCCTCGCCACCGATGTAGCTGATGACCTCGAAGCCGTTGGTCAGGCGCACCTTGGCCACCTTGCGCAGGGCCGAATTCGGCTTTTTCGGGGTCGTGGTGTACACGCGCGTGCAAACACCGCGGCGCTGCGGGCTGCCCTGCAGGGCCGGCGAGCCGCTTTTGTACGTCTTCGGGCTGCGCGCCTTGCGCACCAGTTGGTTGGTAGTCGCCATGCAAATGGATCCTGAGAAACATAAAGGCAGGCCGGAGCAATTCCGGTCTGCCAGGAAACAAAAATTTAACATGCGGCACTCGCCATGGGCAAGTGCCGCATTGCATCCCTGTACCCGAACACGAGAAGCGTCCCTGCTTCTCATTTCGTCAGTCGGAAAAAGGCTTGTTCAGGCCTTTTCCCCGTCTTCGGCAGCTCCCGCGTCGGCCGTTTCGACCACCACGGCACTGGAACCGGAAAGGGTTTCAAGCTCCTGCGCCGTCAGGCCACCTTGACGCTGGCGTTGCAAATGATACGCCAGACCTGTGCCCGCGGGGATTAGCCGACCAACTATAACGTTTTCCTTCAAGCCACGCAAGCCGTCGCGCGTACCCTGCACGGCCGCCTGGGTCAGGACACGCGTGGTCTCCTGGAAGGAGGCCGCCGAGATGAACGATTCGGTGGCCAACGAGGCCTTGGTGATGCCCAGCAGGACCGGCTGGTAACCCGCCGGCTGCTCGCCGCGCTCCACGGCGCGGGCACTCTCCTCGACCAGGCGCGTGCGTTCCACCTGCTCGCCACGCAGCCAGTGGCTGTCGCCGGCCTCGGTGATCTCCACCTTGCGCAGCATCTGCCGGATGATGGTCTCGATGTGCTTGTCGTTGATCTTCACGCCCTGCAGG
>CAZMMO010000404.1:0-2074 GCA_964567365.1 uncultured Rhodanobacteraceae bacterium
TGACGGTGTGCCTGGGCAAGAGCACCTACGCGCGCTGCGGCATCATCGTCAACGTCACGCCGCTGGAGCCGGAGTGGGAAGGCCATGTGACGCTGGAGTTTTCCAACACCACGCCGCTGCCGGCGCGCATCTACGCCCACGAGGGCGTAGCGCAGATGCTGTTTTTCGAATCCGACGAGGTGTGCGAGACCAGCTACGCCGACCGCGGCGGCAAATACCAGGGGCAGCGCGGCGTGACCCTGCCGCAAGCCTGAAGGCGCGCTACGTCCGCACGCCCGGAGTGCTGCTTCGGGCGGCGGCTGGCGCTACACTTCCGCAAACCCGTCGACCGAGCCTTCCGAACGAGCCTGGACGGGCGGGTCCAGGCCAACCGTTACCGATGCAGGAGATCCACGCATGAACCGTTCTTCCCGCTGGAAACCCGTTGTCACCCTGTTGCTGGCGCTGACGGTGGCACTGCTTGCCGCCTGCGGTCCCAGCGTCAAGAGCCAGCAGGTGGCCAAAGCCAAGGCGGCCGGCGAGTTCGACCTGACCGTCCAGGCCTACAAGAGCGGCCAGTTCCTGCTCGATGGCGCCATTCTTTCGTCCATGGACCTGAGTTCGCATTTTGCCTATTTGCGCGACCAGGGACGCCTGCCCAAGAACGTGTTGCTCGAGCGCAGCGACAAGTCCAAGATCCGCAAGGACCACCTGCGCTACATGGCCAACATGGCCTACGCCTACGGCTTCACGGTCTATTACGACGACGATGGCAGCCTGCGCCGGATCGTCCCCAGCACGGAAGACAAGAAGGTCAAGCTGCGTGGCGCGCCGCCGCCGGGCCAGCAGCGCAATCCCGAGCTGGAACGCAACAGCGCCGCGCACAGCGGCACCATGCCCGACATCGACCAGCAGCAACGGCAAATACAACACTGACGGGGGTGCGGCAGCCGCTTCAGCCAGCCAGATGCTGTCCGAAGAACGCCAGCGTGCGTTCCCAGGCCAGCCTGGCGCTGGCCGCATGGTAGTGCCGGTCGCCCTCGACGTCGCGGTTGAAAGCGTGGCCGGCGCCGGGGTAGGTGAACACCTCCATGTCCGGCCACTGCCGGCGATGCTTGCGGACCGCCTCGGCCGGGATCGAGGCATCGTTCTCGCCGAAGTGGAACATCACCGGCGCCTGCAGCGGCGTGTCCAGGTAGCCGGTGTTGCGCGCGCCGTAGTAGCTGACCGACGGCATGCCCAGGTGCTGCGCCGCCAGCAGGGCCACCGTGCCGCCCCAGCAGAAGCCCAGCGTGCCGATCTTTCCTGCCGAGACGATGGCCTCGGCGGCGCTGGCCACGTCCTCCAGCGGCCGCTGCATGCCCAGTTCCTGGACCAGTGACTTGCCGCGATGGGTGCCGGCGCGGTCGTAGGCCAGCTCCACGCCGCCCTCGAGGTGGTCGAAGAAGGCCGGGGCCACGGCGGTATAGCCCGCCTCGGCCAGGCGGTCGGCGACGCTGCGGATGTGCGGCGTGACGCCGTAGATTTCCTGGATCACCACGATACCCCCCCTGGGTTCGCCCGCGGGCCTGGCCAGATAGGCGCCGATGCAGCGGGTGCGGGTGGTGGGAAGGTTGATGTGCTGGCCCATGGCGAATGTCCCGTACAATGAGAAGCTCGATCACGACATGGTACGCCCCATGCCACAAGCCCCGCCCCGGATCGGATTCGTCAGCCTCGGTTGCCCCAAGGCGCTGGTGGATTCCGAACGCATCCTCACCCAGCTCCGGGTCGAGGGTTACGAACTGGTGCCGACCTATGACGCCGCCGACGCGGTGGTGGTCAACACCTGCGGCTTCATCGACGCCGCCGTGCAGGAGTCGCTGGACACCATCGGCGAGGCGCTCAACGAAAACGGCAAGGTGATCGTCACCGGCTGCCTGGGCAAGCGTGCCGAACTGATCCGCGAGGCCTATCCCGACGTGCTCGCCATCAGCGGCCCGCAGGATTACGCCAGCGTGGTGGGTGCGGTGCACGAGGCGGTTCCGCCCGCGCACGATCCGTTCGTGGACCTGGTGCCCGACTTTGGCGTGAAATTGACGCCTAGGCACTACGC
>CAZMMO010000405.1:0-2071 GCA_964567365.1 uncultured Rhodanobacteraceae bacterium
ACCCCCGCCCGCCACCAAAAAAACCCCCCTGGAGGCGCGCACCTGGGCGCCCCCGGCGTGAGACTCCATGGAGGGCTGATGCTGTCGCGCCCAGGTGCGCTCCTACAGGTGGCGGGAAACAAATGGGGTGGCAAGACATGACCGGAGATCGAACCATGCACGCATCCGTCCGCTTCGCCCTGAGTCTCGTGGCCCTGTGGGCTGGCGTGGCCGTGGCCGGCGGATCCGCGCGGCACGTGCCCGATGGCAGCACGGCCCGGCTCACCCTGCTGGAAACCACCGACCTGCACGCGCACGTGCTCGGTTACGACTATTACCGGCTCCACGCCGACCCCACGGTGGGTTTCGAACGCACCGCGACCCTGATCGAACGCGCCCGCAAGCGCTACCCGAACACGCTGCTGTTCGATGCCGGCGACACCATCCAGGGCACCGCCTCCGCCGATTACCAAGCCCTGGTCAAGCCGGTTCCCTGCGACCGGGAACTGGCCATCTACCGGGCCATGGATGCCGTCGGCTACGACGCCGGTACCCTGGGCAACCACGAGTTCAACTACGGCCTGGCATTCCTCTCGCAGGTGACGGGCACGCCGTTCCGGGTGGCCGGCGTGCCGGTCGAGACGTGCGCCGGGCCGCATTACCCGCTGGTGCTGGCCAACGTGGTCAGCCTGCAAAGCGGCAAGCCGCTGTACCGGCCCTGGATCATCCTCGAACGCACCCTCGTCGCCACCACGCCCGCGGGCAAGACGATTCGCGCATCCATCCGCATCGGCGTGATCGGCTTCACCCCGCCGCCGATCATGCAGTGGGACAAGAAACATCTGCAGGGCAAGGTGCGCGTGACGGGCGTGGTCGACGCGGCGCGGAAATACCTGCCCGAACTGCGCGCGCGGCATCCCGACCTGGTCGTCGCCATCATCCATGGCGGCCCCGACACGGCGCCGTACACGCCGCTGATGGAAAATGCCGACTGGTACCTGGCCGGCCTCGAGGGCATCGACGCCATGCTCATGGGGCACATGCACAAGCGCTTTCCCGGCGGCGAGCGTTTCGCCCACATGCGCCAGGTCGACGACGTGCACGGCCACGTGCGCGGCGTGCCGGCGGTGATGGCCGATTTTTTCGGCAAGGACCTGGGCCTGATCCACCTGCGGCTGCGTTACCAGAACGGCCATTGGGTGTCCGACCCCGCCGCCGCGCGCAGCGAACTGGAGCCGATCTGCCCGCACAAGAATGCGTGCGTACCGCCCGATCCGCGCATCGCGCCGCTGGTACGCAAGGTGCACGCGGCCACCATCGCCTACGTCGACACGCCCATCGGCCATACCGATTTCCGCCTGAGCACGTATTTCGCCGACCTGGGCAACCTGACCGCGCTGGGCGTGGTCAACGCGTCGCAACGCGATTACGTCGAGCACTGGATCGCCGCCAACCGCCCCCGGCTCAAGGGCATTCCGGTGCTGTCCGCGGCCGCGGCCTTCCGTACCGGGTACGGCGGCCCGCACGACTACACCGATGTCGCGCCCGGCCCGATCACCATCCGCAATGCCGCCGACCTCTACTACTACCCCAACACGCTGGCGGCGGTGAAGATCGACGGGGCCACGCTGAAGGCCTGGCTGGAGCGCTCGGCCGAGCGCTTCCGGCGCGTCGACCCGGCGCAAACCGCGCCGCAGGCGCTGATCAACAAAAAGTTGCCGGGCTACGACTTCGACCAGATCCAGGGTCCCGGCCTGAAGTACGTCATCGACGTCAGCCAGCCGCGCGGCAGGCGCATCGTTCGCCTCACCTGGCGCGGCAAGCCGGTACGGCCGACGCAGACGTTCATCGTCGCCACCAACAACTACCGGGCCGGCGGCGGCGGGCATTTCCCGGGCCTCGGCGGCAGCCACGTCATCCTCAGCGCGCCGGACGGCAACCGGGCCATCCTGATCGCCTGGCTGCAGAAGCATCCACGGCTCACGCGGCGGGATCTGCCCGCGCGCTCCTGGCATTTTGCGCCATTGCGGACCGCCGGCCCGGTCACGGTCACCGCTCCGGCGGGGATGTCGGCCCTGGCGCGCGGGCTCGG
>CAZMMO010000406.1:0-2070 GCA_964567365.1 uncultured Rhodanobacteraceae bacterium
GCAGCCTGCAACGCATCGTCCATCACAAGGGATCGGGCATGAAACGTGAAAACCATTTCGTGGTCATTGGCGCATCGCCACTGGCCAACAACACCTGGCGCGAGCTGTCCCGGCGCGGCCAGAACGTCACCCGCATCGTGCGCGATGCCTCCGCGCTGGAGAGCATGGAGCCGGAAAAGGTCGACATCGTGGCCGGCGATCCCGGCAGCGTCGCGATCCTGCGTGAGGCCGGCGGCGACAAGGCCACCGCCATCCTGGCCATGCTCGACGACGATTCGGAAAACGCCTTCGCGATCCTGGCCGCGCGCGAGCTGGGCGGGCGGGCACGCACCATCGCCGCCGTCAACGACGCGCACCATATGGCTCGCATCAAACTGGTGCAGCCGGACGTGGTCATCGCCCCGCAGGTCCTCGGCGGCGAGCTGGCCGCCATGCTGTTGTGCGGCGAGCAGGTCACGTCCGACTATGTCATGCGGCGGGTGTTCCAGCAGCAAGGGGAAACCACCTCGCCGGCGACCTGACCGGGCCCTCCGGTTGACTTTGCCCGTCCCGGCCTCGTTACACTGACCGGCATCGTTCGACCTGTCCTCGTTTCAGCAAGCGGATTTTTCATGGAGCACTGGATTTTTCATTCGTCCTGGCTGGGCAACAGCACCTTCGCCTGGATCACCGCCGGCATCGGTGCCGTAATCGGCTATGCCATCGTGTTCGGCGTCACCAAATTCCTTGCCGCCCGGTTCGCGGCCCTGGCCAGCCACCATGCCGGCAGCCGCAGCCTGCAGGTCCTCGCCGCCACCCTGGCGGCCACGCGCGGCTGGATCGTGCTGCTGCTGGCCATCGCCGTGGCCCTGCGTTCCCTGTCCTTCAAGGAGCCGGTCCCGACCAACATCGGCTGGGCCATCGCCGTGCTGGTCGGCATGCAGATCGCCTTCTGGCTCAGCACCCTGATCGTCTCCTGGCTGAAGCGGGCCACGCCCGAAGGCAGCATGCAGAAGACCAATCCCATCATCTACGGCATCCTCACCTGGGCGGTGGAAGTGCTGGTGTGGGTAACGCTGCTGCTGGTGCTGCTGGGCAGTGCCGGGGTCAACATCAGCGCCTTCGTGGCCAGCCTGGGTGTCGGCGGCATCGCCCTGGCCATGGCCGCCAAGAATGTGCTGGAGGACCTGTTCGCCTCGATCGCCATCGGCCTGGACAAGCCTTTCATGGTGGGCGAGTTCATCGACTTCGGCACCGCCCTGGGTACGGTCAGGAAAGTCGGCATCAAGAGCACGCGCATCGAGTCGCTGTCCGGCGAAGAGCTGTCCATCAGCAACTCCAACCTGCTGCAGAAACTGATCCACAACTACAGCCGCCGCCAGGAGCGCCGCATCGTGTTCGGCTTCCACCTGCCTCTGGACACCCCGCGCGACAAGCTGAAACAGGCAACCGATGCCGTCAACGACATCATCGAGCGCCAGGACAACACGCGCCGCGACCGCGGCTTCCTCGAGGCCATCGAGCCGGCCGGCTTCCGCTACGAATTCGTCTATTACGTGCTCACGCCCGACTACAACGACTACGTGACGGCGCAACAGGCCATCAACTTCCGGATCCTGGAAGCGATGGAAGATCTCGGCATCCAGTTCGCCATGCCGGCGCGCATGATGTACGACCCGCATCACGGCGCGGAAGAAGAGGCCGCCGCTCCGGCAACCCGCTGACTGACGACTGCGGCAACCGCGGCGGCCCTCCCGGTGCCGCCGCGGCGCTTGAACTTCGTCCCCCACTGTGATTAGTTGACAGCATCATCCGCCCAGGGGGGAGAACAGTGATGAACGATGCCGCCCTTCCGCTCACGCCGGAAGACCCGGAGCTTTCCCCCTGGTGGCTGCGCACCATCCTCATCGTGCTCGTCCTCGGATTCACCGGGCTGGGCATCATCAGCGCACTGGCCTATCGCAACGCGCCCCCGATCCCCGACAAGGTGGTCGACCCGACGGGGGCCACGCTTTTCACCGGCCAGGACATCCGTTCCGGCCAGGCCGTGTTCCTCAAGTACGGCCTGATGGACAACGGCAGCATCTGGGG
>CAZMMO010000407.1:0-2068 GCA_964567365.1 uncultured Rhodanobacteraceae bacterium
CCATGACGCTGGAATTCGATCCGGCAAGCCTGCATTTCTTCGACGCCGAGAACGGCCGGCGTATCGATACGGCGGTCCAGGCGTGAATCGCGCGGCTATGTGCCGCGTAGCCGCGACCAGTCTCGTTGGGGAGGTAGGGGGTTTGCTTCGCCCGTCATCGAATAGCCAAGGGGCCGTGTCATGCGGCATCAACGTTCCGGTAGACCGGAGAGTTCGCTTTGGCCAGAATCATCGTGTCACTTGCCGTTCCCGGTGTTTCAGAGCAAGGTGTCTGCCTGCGCAGGGAACTTCGAAAAACCCTGTCACCCCAGCGAAGGCTGGGGCCCAGCGTCTTTGAGTCCTTGAGAGTAAAGACACTGGATTCCTGCATTCGCAGGAATGACGAAGAACGCGGGTTTTCGAGGTTCTTCACAGGGGGTCGGTGAATGCTGATCGACTGCGCGCATCGGTTGTCCGGAGAAGGGGACGCGGTACCCTCGATTCACTCATGTCCCGAAACAAGCCCATGGACGGCGTGATTGCCGCGCAGTCCGGATCGGAGGAATCGGCGTCTCCCGACGAGGGAGACGAACTGCGTGCCGACTTCGATGCCAGCCTGGCCGAAGTCCGCGGTGAACTGCTTGCCTACCTGCGCCGGCGGCTGGGCGATCGCGAGGCTGCCGCCGACCTCACCCAGGAAGCGCTCCTGCGCATGCTGAAGTATCGGGGTAGCGCGGAGATCGAGAACCGCAGGGCGATGCTGTTCCGCATTGCCCACAACCTGGTGCTGGAATACCGGCGTGCCCAGTACCGCCATCGCGCGGCCCGGCACGTTTCACTCGATGACGCCGCCCCCTTGCGCATGGACCAGCCGCCGATGGAGTCCGTGCTGGACACGCGCCGGGCACTCGACCAGTTGCTCAACCGCACGCTGGCCGAGCTGCCGCCCAAATGCCGGCTCGCCTTCATGCTCAGCCGCTTCGACGGACTGACCTATCCGCAGGTGGCGGCCAAAATGGGAATCTCCGTAAAAATGGTCGAGAAACACATCACGCGCGCACTGGTGACATGCCGCCTGGCGGTAGGGGATCGGGACTTCTAGGCATCCACATGACCATGGACAAGCATTCCAGACACATTGCCGAGAAAGCCACCGCGTACTTCGTGCAGCGTCGCGGCGAGACGGCTTCCGAACGCCGCCAGCGCGAGGCGTGGCTGGCCGAGGATGCGCGGCATGCGCGTGCGTACGAGGAAGCCCGACGGCTGTGGGAGCGCACCGGCGATCTGCGCGGCGATGCCCATTTGCAGGCGCTCAAGGCCGCGGACCTGGCCGCACTGCGGCGGCCGCGCTGGACCCGGGCCAGCTGGATAGTGGCGGCCGCGGCAGTGCTCGTCCTGCTGGTGGGCGGCGCGTACCTGGCCCAACGTTTCCTGACCCCGCCGCCGGTGGTGCGCTACGCCACGGCACTCGGCGAGCGCCACACGGAAACCTTGGCGGATGGCACGCAGGTCGTGCTCAACACCGACTCGGTGCTCGAAGTGCGCTACACACGCAGCCAGAGAAACGTGGAGTTGCAGCAAGGCGAGGCACAGTTCGAGGTAACGCATAACGCCGCGCGGCCGTTTATCGTCCACGTGGGCAAAGACACCGTCACCGCGCTGGGAACCCGCTTCCAGGTGCGGCGCGGCACGGATGCGACCGTGGTCACGCTGCTGCGGGGCAAAGTGGAAGTCGCGCAAGGAAACGAGCGGCGCATCCTGCACCCCGACGAACAGGCGCGCCTGTCCGGCAACGCCGACATCGTCGTGCGCAAGATCGACCCGGCCCAGGTCGACGGCTGGCTACACGGCTGGCTGCGCTTCCGCAACGCACCGCTGAGCCAGGTCATCGCCGAAGCCAACCGCTACTCGTCGCACAAACTGCGGCTGGGCGATCCCACGCTTGCAAAACTGAAACTCAGCGGAAACTTCCGCACCGGCGACAGCGCATCCATTGCCGCGGCGGTGGCACTGCTTCTGCCGGTGCGGGTGGACGACCGCGGCACCGACATCGTGCTGCTGGCGAAATGATTCCAGGGTTGCACTGCTG
>CAZMMO010000408.1:0-2068 GCA_964567365.1 uncultured Rhodanobacteraceae bacterium
GCCTCATCGTCACCCGCACCCCCCGCCTTGCCGCGTCCCCCAACGCTTCGGGTCCCGGGTCCCGGGTCCCGGGTCCCGGGCCTGACCCTGCCCCCGAGTCCCGCGAGATCATCATCGACCTGCCCATGGACGTGCTGTTCGGCAAGGCGCCGCGCATGCACCGCCAGGCCGACCGTTGCCGGCCGCGCATGGACCTGGTGCCCGACCTGTCGGGCATCGAACTCAACGAGGCCCTGCTGCGCGTGCTGCGCATGCCGGTGGTGGGCTCCAAGTCGTTCCTGATCACCATCGGCGACCGCAGCGTCGGCGGCCTGTGCGCACGCGATCCCATGGTCGGGCCGTGGCAGGTGCCGGTGGCCGACTGCGCGGTGACGCTGGTGGATTTCGAGGGCTTTGCCGGCGAAGCCATGGCCATGGCCGAGCGCGCGCCGGTGGCGTTGTTGTCCAGCGTCGATGCCGCGCGCCTGGCGGTGGGCGAGGCGGTGACCAACCTGGCGGCGGCGCCGATCGACGCGCTGGGCGACATCCGCCTGTCCGCCAACTGGATGGCCGCGGTCAACCACGAGAACGAAGGCGGGGCGTTGTACGAGGCGGTGCAGGCCGTGGGCATGGAGCTGTGCCCGGCGCTGGGCCTGTCCATCCCGGTCGGCAAGGATTCCCTGTCGATGCAGGCGGTGTGGCACGACGAGGAACTGGGCGAGCGCCATACCGTGGCGCCGGTGTCGCTGGTGGTGACCGGCTTTGCGCGGGTGTCCGACGCGCGCCGCTGTCTGACCCCGCAACTGCGCATGGACCGCGGCCCGACCGGCCTGTGGCTGATCGACCTGGGCGCGGCGCACGACCGCCTGGGCGGTTCGGTGTTGACCCAGGCCTTCAACCGCGCCGGCGGCATCCCGCCGACATTGGACGACCCCGAACGCCTGAAAGCCTTTTTCGCGTTGATCCAGGAGGCCAACGCCGCCGGCCTGCTGCTGGCCTATCACGACCGCTCCGATGGCGGCGTCATCACCACGGTGCTGGAAATGGCCTTTGCCGGCCATTGCGGTCTGGAACTGCAGCTGGAGGGCTGGGGCGAGGCGACCCTGCGCGCCTTGTTCAGCGAGGAACTGGGCGCGGTGGTGCAGGTGGCCGATGCCGACGTCGAGGCCTTCCGGGTTCTGCTGGCCAGGCATGGGCTGGAAAACCTGACCTACCACATCGGTCTGCCGCGGGAAAAGCTGGGCATCAAGCTGCTGCAGGGCGGCGAGACCCTGGCCAAGTGGCGTTGGCAGCAGCTCATCGAGGCGTGGAGCGAAACCAGCCATGCCATGCAGCAGCGCCGCGACAACCCGGTCACCGCGGATGCGGAAATGGAGTGGCGCAAGGACGATTCCGACCCCGGCATCACGCCGCGGCTGACGTTCGATCCGTCCGGCGACGTGGCCGCGCCCTACATCGTGCGCGGCGTGCGCCCGCGGGTGGCCATCGTGCGCGAGCAGGGCGTCAACGGCCAGGTGGAAATGGCCGCCGCCTTCACCCGTGCCGGTTTCGATGCCGTGGACGTGCACATGACCGACCTGGCGGCGGGACGGCACGTCCTGGCCGACTTTGCCGGACTGGCGGCCTGCGGCGGGTTTTCCTACGGCGACGTGCTCGGCGCCGGGCGCGGCTGGGCCACGGCCATCCTCTACAACGACAGGCTGCGCGCCCAGTTCGAGGATTTCTTCGCCGACCCGGGCCGTTTCGCGCTGGGCGTATGCAACGGCTGCCAGATGCTTTCGCAACTGAAGGGCATCATCCCCGGCGCCGAGCACTGGCCGGCGTTCGAACGCAACGTCTCCGAGCAGTACGAGGCGCGCCTGGCCACGCTGGAGGTCATCGACTCGCCGAGCATCCTGCTCGCGGGCATGGCCGGCTCGCACCTTCCCGTGGCGGTGGCGCACGGCGAGGGCCAGGCCTATTTCGACGACACGTGCAGCCCGGCCCGCAGCCAGGCCTGCCTGCGTTACGTCGACCATCGCGGACGTCCCACCGAGGCCTTCCCGCTCAACCCCAACGGCTCTCCCGGCGGCCTGACCGGCTTCACCGC
>CAZMMO010000409.1:0-2059 GCA_964567365.1 uncultured Rhodanobacteraceae bacterium
GGGGGTTCAAGGCTCCTTACACGGGCGTCACGCCCAGGCCGGGCGCGTCGCTGGTGCGCATGCACCCGTCCTCGAGGATGAAGCCGCCTTCGACGACATCGCTGGCCAGGTCCAGGCTGCCGTCCAGGTCCAGATAGCGCGTCGCCGGCGACGCCAATGCCGCGTGCAACGCCGCGGCGATGCCGATGCGGCTTTCGTCCATGCAGCCCCACATCAGCGTGATGCCGGCCGCCTGCGCGATCGACGCGATGCGCAACGCGGGGCGTATGCCTCCGCATTTCATCAGCTTGATGTTGAAAATGCCGCACGCACGCGGGCTTTCCGCCAGGGCCAGCGCGTCCGCGTCGGACAGCAGGCTCTCGTCCGCGGCAATCTTCTCCCGCTCGGCAGGGTCCAGATCACGCATCGACACCGACACCGGCATCGGCTGCTCGACGAACTCCAGGTCCAGCGCACCGGTTTCGCGGAAGAAACGGTGTACGTCTTCCAGGCCGTAGCCCTGGTTGGCATCCACCCGTATGACGACGCCCGAAGGCCACTGCTCGCGCAGCTTGACCAGCCGTTCGATGTCTTCGGCGAGGGAGTGGCCCAGCTTGATCTTCAACGTGCGAAAGCCGCGCCCCACATATTCCCGGGCCTCCTCGACCGTTTCGGCCACGGACTTGATGCCGACGGTGATCGAGGTGGGCAGGCTCTCGTGCACGCGGCCCAGCACGTCCACCAGCGGCGCTCCCAGGCGCTGCGCGAACAAGTCGTGCAACGCCGTGTCGACGGCCGCGCGCGCGGCCGGTTGCGCGGACATGCGCCGCCGCAGCTCCTCGCACAGCGCACCCAGACGGCGGACGTCGCCGCCGACCAGCCACTGCAGCGCGTCCTGGTCCAGGGCCGCGCGGCTGGCCGCATCGGTCTCGCCGGTGACGTGCTCGGACGGGGCGGCAACGCCGTGGCCGACCAGACCGTCCTCGGTACGCAGGCGCACGAAGACGTTCTCGACCGCGTCGACGGTCTCGTACGCGATCGTGTACGGGCGGGTCAGCGGCAGATGTTCGGTGTGGACCTCGATGCCGACGATTTTCGAACCGGTGTGGTACCTGCTTGTATTCACTCGCTCTCGCGCCTCCGCTTGCTTGCCTGGACATATCCACGCACCGCCGCCACCAGGTCGTCCACGCCCTCGGCCAGCGGATAGGCCACGGGTATGCCCAGACGGTCCCGCAGCGTCTGCCGGTAGGCCTGCTTTTCTTCCGACACCTGGCCGCCCTGCAGGGAGATCCCGATCACTTCGGCGCCGTACAACCTGATCAACTGGAGTTCTTCTTCCAGCGGCGGTATGCGGCATCCCTGGTCCTCGAAACCGTCGAAGAATTCCCGCTCCGGCGCATGCTGCAGGATCACCCCGCGGGCCCCGCCGGAAAGCAGCAGTTCCGCGCCGCAGGGCCCGGATGGATTGCGCAGCGCGGACTGTCCCTCGAGGACCATGACCTCCGGATGGACTTCGCGCTCGCACTGGACGATGGCATGCTCGAGCTCGCCGCTGACGAAGTCGTTGGGCGTCGAATCGAGGATGAAGCCGTAGCGGTTGCCCTGCATCCACCCGGTCTGCCCGGTATAGATCATCTGCGCGGCCGTGCCGGTCTCGTTGAGCCGGTTGACGAGCATCAGCGCGGTCGTGCGTTTGCCCAGCGCGCAATCGGTACCCAGCACCGCGACCCGCGGTGCGGCGACCTGGCGGACCGCGCCGGTCCAGAAATGCAGGCTCGGGATCGGTGGCGGACGGCGCAGGTCGATGAGCTCGACGCCCTTTTCCTTCGCCATCGCCGCCATGTCCGGATCCTCGGACATCCACTCGTGCAACCCCGCGACCACGGACATGCCGTGGGAGAGCGCCGCCAGCGTCAGGGTCCGGATTTCCGGCGTAAAGTGGCCGCCATTGGTGGCGATCCCGACCACGCAATAGCGCGGCGTCCCTCCGCATTGCACCAGGGCTTCTTCGATCGTCGCCGTGACGGGAATGCCGCGGCGTTTCCCGTCCAGTACCTCGCCGGCGTCGCGCCCGGCA
>CAZMMO010000410.1:0-2051 GCA_964567365.1 uncultured Rhodanobacteraceae bacterium
CCTGCACGTTTTCGTGCGCCACGAAGCCGGTGTCGCGCGTGTAGGCATACACCTGGATCGGAATGCCGGTGGGCTCGGGATCGAGCTGGCGCACGGCCCAGAACAGGTCCTGATTGATGCCCGGATGGCTGCCGATATAGGCCTGCATGTAAGCGCGGAAGCTGCCCAGGTTGGTCAGGCGGCGCTGGTTGATGGCATCCACGCCCTTCTCGCCCAGTCTGGCGTTCCACTCGGCCAGGTCGTCCTTCTTGTGCTTGAAATAGTCTTCGAGCAGCTTGAAGCGCTGCAGATGGTCGATCTCCTCGGGCGTGTGATAGCGCACGCTGGTGATGTCGATGTTGAGCGCACGGCGGATGCGTCGCCCGGTCTCGTACATGTGGCGGTAGTTGCGGTACGACTTGGAGATCAGGTGCCAGGTGGGGATGGTGCTGAGGGTCTTGTCCCAGTTGACCACCTTGACCGTGTTCAGCGAGATCTCGGTCACGTCGCCGTCGACGTTGTCGTCCGGCAGGGCGATCCAGTCGCCCACGCGCAGCATGTCGTAGGCGCCGATCTGCACGCTGGCCACCACCGACAGGATGGTGTCCTTGAAGATCAGCAGGATCACCGCCGAAACCGCGCCCAGCCCGGCCAGCAGCGACAGCGCCGAGCGGTCGACCAGGGTGGCGATGATGACGATGACGCCGAACATCCACACCATGATCTTGCCCAGCTGGACATAGCCCTTGATGGTGCGTTCGCGCCCGCGCGGGCTGGCGCTGTACAGATCGTCGGCGGCGGACAGGGTGGCGTTGACGGCCAGCACCACGAACAGGACGATCAGCGCCGTGGTGACCTTGGCCACGACCTGCTCGATGCCGGCCGGCACGCCGGGCACGGCGCGCAGGCCGTAGTCGATGACCAGCATCGGCACCACCTGCGCCAGGCGCAGGAAGACGCCGCGGTGGATCATGGCATCGTCCCATTGCCAGCGCGTGCGCTTGCCGATCACGGTCACCACCCGTATCAGCACGTGACGCGTCAGCCACGCGCACAGCCAGGCCAGCAGCAGCAGGGCCACGCAGCCGAGCAGGGTGTGCATCCAGGGATGGGCGAGCAGGGTGTCGAGCTTGTCCATGGCAAGTGTCATAGCATGCGGGTGACGCCCTACCTTAAAGGACCTGTCCATGCCTGCAAGTGTCGACTCCGCGCCGGTGGTACTGGTTACCGGCGCCGCGCGCCGCATCGGCGCCGCCATCGCGCGCGAATTGCATGCCGCCGGCTGCCGCCTCGCCCTGCATTACCGCCACAGTGCCGCCGACATGCAGGCCCTGTGCGAAGAGCTGGAAGCGCACCGCGCAAGCTCCACGCTGAGCCTGCGCGCCGACCTGGCCGACGCCGCCGCGGCACCGGCGCTGGTGGAGGCCGCCGTGGCGCGGTTCGGCCGCCTGGATGCGCTGGTCAACAACGCCTCCCTCTACTACGCCACGCCGCTGGCCACCGCCTCGCCGGAAGACTGGGACACTTTGTTCACCTGCAATGCGCGCGCGCCGTTCCTGCTGGCTCAGGCCGCCGCCGCGCACCTGCGCGAACGCCGCGGCAGCATCGTCAACCTGACCGACTACTACGCCGACCGCCCGCCGGCGGATTTCATCCCCTACGCCGCCAGCAAGGCGGCGCTGGTCGCCGTCACGCACGGGCTGGCGCAGGCGCTGGCGCCCGAGGTGCGCGTCAATGCCGTGGCGCCCGGCGCCATCGCCTGGCCCGAGCAGGGCGCGGACGCGACGCACCAGCAGACCATATTGGATGCCACCCTGCTGGGCCGCGCCGGCGCGCCGTCCGACATCGCCGGCACGGTGCGCTGGCTGCTGCTGGAAGCCGGCTACGTCAACGACCAGGTGATCCACGTCGACGGCGGCCGATAGGCACGCATCCGTAGGGCGGGCACTGCCCGTCGGCATGGGGCTTACTGTAGGAGCGCACCCGGGCGCGACGGGCGCAAGGCTCGTTGAACGCGGATGCCGTCGCGCCCGGGTGCGCTCCTACAGGGGGACGGGATGCAATGGCGGGTC
>CAZMMO010000411.1:0-2051 GCA_964567365.1 uncultured Rhodanobacteraceae bacterium
AGGCGCGCACCGTGGCCATCTTCCAGTTCGAGTCCGGCGGCATGCAGCGCCTGCTCAAACAGGCCCAGCCGGACCGCTTCGAGGATCTGATCGCCCTCAACGCCCTGTACCGTCCCGGGCCGATGGACCTCATCCCGTCCTTCGTCGAGCGCAAGCGCGGCCGCGAGACGGTGGAATATCCGGATCCGCGCGTCGCACCCATCCTGGAGGAGACCTACGGCATCATGGTCTACCAGGAGCAGGTGATGCAGATGGCACAGATCGTCGGCGGCTACACGCTGGGCGGCGCCGACCTGCTGCGCCGCGCGATGGGCAAGAAGAAGATCGCCGAGATGGTCAAGCATCGCGCCGTCTTCCGCGAAGGCGCGGCCAAGAACGGCCTTTCGGAAGCAAAGGCCGACGCCATCTTCGACCTGATGGAGAAGTTCGCCGGCTACGGCTTCAACAAGTCCCACTCCACCGCCTACGCCTGGGTGGGCTACCAGACCGCCTGGCTGAAAACACACTATCCGGCCGAATTCATGGCCGCGACCCTGTCCTCGGAAATGGACAACACCGACAAGGTCGTGGTGTTCCTCGACGAATCGCGCGCCCTGGGGCTGCAGGTACTGCCGCCGGACGTCAACGCCTCCACCTACCTGTTCCAGGCGGTCGAACCCCGGGTGATCCGCTACGGCCTGGGCGCCATCAAGGGCGTGGGCCGCGGCGTGTGCGATGCCGTCACGGCCGAGCGCGCGACCCACGGCCCCTACCGCGACCTGGCCGACTTCTGCGTACGCGTCCAGGCCAACGGCCTCAACAAGCGCGTGCTCGAGGCCTTGATCCTGTCCGGCGCCCTGGACGGCCTGGCCTCCAACCGGGCCAGCCTGATGCGGCAACTGCCCGAGGCCATCCGCGCCGCCGAGCAGTACCAGCACAACCTCGACGCCGGACAGAACGACATGTTCGGCAGCCCTTCCGGCGGTCAGGACAACCGCATCGCCATCGACCTGCCGGAAGTTCCCGAGTGGTCGCTCGAACAGCGCCTGGAAGGCGAGCACACGACCCTGGGGCATTACTTTTCCGGCCATCCCACCCAACCCTGGGCCGATGTGATGGCGCAGCTGGCCATCTGCCCCCTGGGCGAGATTCCCGAACGCTACCAGCCCCCGGCCCCGCCCGCGGACGATGGCGACAACCACCGCTATCGGCGCGCTGCCGAGACCCCGTGGACCGTGGCGGGCATGGTGACCGCGGTGCGCAAGCGTGGCGAGACGTCCGCCTTCGCGCGCCTGGAGGACGCCACCGGCAGCATCGAGGTGAGTTTTTTCCGCGAGGCCTTCGACCAGTATTCCCCCCTGCTCACGCGCGGGGTGCTGCTCGTGGTCGAGGGCGGCCTGGGCATCGACGGATTCTCCGGCGAACCCCAGGTGCGCGCCCGTCGCGTCTTCACCCTGGACGAGGCCTGCGAGCAACTGGCGCGCCTGCTGAGGGTCCGCGTCAACGGCATCGGCCCGGACTTCCTCGGCCAGCTGCGCCGAACTCTGGCCGAGTACCGCGGCGGCCGCACGCCGCTGCGTCTGAGCGGCTACCGCAACCACGCCGGGCAGGCCGACATCGAGCTGGGCGAGGACTGGAGAGTGCACGCCCAGCCCGACCTGGTGCGCGCCCTGCGCGCCCTGCCCGGCGTGCTCGAGGCCGAACTGCACCTGGCCAGGCCCTCCTGATCTCTGGTCTATAATGTCCCATTTTGTCGGCCTCAAAGGCACGCAATGAACCCGAACTTCCTCGATTTCGAACAACCGATCGCCGAACTCGCGGGCAAGATCGACGAGCTGCGCAATGCCAGCCACGGACAGGCGTTCGACATCGACGAGGAAATCGGCCGCCTGCGCGGCAAGCTCAAGACCAAGACCGCGGACATCTTCAAGAGCCTCACCCCGTGGCAGGTCACGCAGATGGCGCGCCACCCGCAACGCCCCTACACGCTCGACTACATCGGCGTGATGTGCGACGAATTCCCCGAGCTGGCCGGCGTCCGCATGTACGCCGACGACGCCGCCATCGTCGGC
>CAZMMO010000412.1:0-2050 GCA_964567365.1 uncultured Rhodanobacteraceae bacterium
GCCGAAGCCGTCCTGCAGGATTTCCAGCACGCCTTCGGCCCAGATGCCGCCGCCGGCCTTGGCGTGGGCCTTGAGGATGTTGAAGATGACGTCCTGGCGGCGCTTGCGTGCGATGCCCTCCTGCATGACTCCGAGCGACTCGGCGAAGGCCAGCAGGTCGACCGGGTTCTTGCGTTTGAGTTCGGTCAGGTTGATGACGTTGTTGTCGTCGCCGATGTCGGCGTTTTCGTCGTCCACCGGCAGGCCGCGGGGATTGTTGCGCCCACCGCCACCGCGCTGGTTGCGCTCGTGACGGCGACGGCCACGGCGGCGTTCGTTGCGGTCGTTGTTGCGGTTGCCGTTGCCGCCCTTGCCCGCGTCGTTGCCGTTGCCGCCGTTGTCGGCTTCGGCCTTGGCGCGGTTGTCGCCCTCGCCGTTGCCACCGCCGTTGTCGGCGGCAGGAGCGTCCGCCGCCGGGGCCGCGGATGGTGCCGTGGCTTCTGCCTCGGCGGGCTTGCTGTTCTTGCGGGCGGCTCTGGGCTTGGCCGGCGGCGTGTCGCCATCGGCCTTGTCCGCGGCACGCCGGCGCGGCTTGCGCGCGGGCTTGCTGGCGGGGGTTTCGGTGGACACGGGGGCATCGGCCGGGCCGGTTGCCGCGGCGGCGGTTGTGTTTTCGCTGTCAGACACGAACGGACCTCACGGGGCGCCGTTGAAGGAAGGGAAAAGCGGAAGGATTTCCGGCAGGCGCGGGTGCTGATGACCCGGCAGGAAGCTTGAATCTAGCATTGCCGCGGGCTTTCGTAAAGCGCGGCGCTTTTTAAAGGGGACGGAGGGAATTAATTTTTTGTTGCTTGGCGCGGAGGTAGTTTTGCAACGATTCGCGAAACAAAAAATTAATTCCCTCCGTCCCCATTTTGCAGGCGGTTACAGGGCTTTGTCGAGCATGTCGGTGACTTTGCCCTTGGGCACGGCGCCGATCTGCGTGTCCTGTACCTGGCCGCCCTTGAACAGGATCATCGTGGGTACGCCGCGGATGTTGTAGGCCATGGCCGTCTTCTGGTTCTGGTCGACGTCGACCTTGACTACCTTCAGCCGGCCCGCGTAGTTCTCGGCGACGTCGTCGAGGATCGGCGCCATGGCCTTGCAGGGGCCGCACCAGGTGGCCCAGAAGTCCACCAGCACGGGGGTGTCCGATTGCAGCACCTGGGCGTCGAATTCGCCGTCGCTGACATGGGTGATGTGGTCGCTCACAGGGGTTCTCCGTTGTTTCGGGTCGGTTGGGTGGCGGGAAATCCGCCATGAAAGGCAAGTATCGGTTACACTTGGAGTTTCGTCTGGTATCGAACCGGCTTGGTGCAGCAGCTTGTGGTGGCTGTCCTGGCCATTGCAGCGCAACCGCCGGTTCGATTCAAGGCTGCACGGGGGTATCTTCCCGCGTCGCCGACGTGACGTGCCGCCGATGCTTGGCGGCATTCGCCATCCATCTGAGGGCCCGAACCCGTTTTTGCAAGGGCCAGCGCGCCGTATCGCGCATTCCGCTTTCCGGGGCCGGCGGATCGAGCCGCCGGCCTGGCATACCACACATGTCCGATCACGTACTCACCGATACCTTCTTCGAAAATTTCGAGCTGCATCCGCTGCTGAAACAGGGGCTGGCCGATTGTGGCTTCACCCGCTGCACGCCGATCCAGGAACTGACCCTGCCGATCGCCCTCACCGGGCGCGACGTGGCCGGCCAGGCCCAGACCGGCACCGGCAAGACCTGCGCCTTCCTGGTCGCGCTGATGAACCACCTGCTGACCAAGCCGGCGCGGGCGGCGCGCAAGGACACCGATCCGCGTGCGCTCATCATCGCTCCGACCCGCGAACTGGCGATCCAGATCGACAAGGACGCGCGCGCCATCGGCATCCACACCGGCCTGGAGACGGCGCTGATCTACGGCGGCGTCGACTACGACAAGCAGCGCCAGATGCTGCGTGACGGCTGCGACATCATCGTCGCCACGCCGGGCCGCCTGCTCGACTACTACAAGCAGCACGTGTTCGGCCTGGACAACGTCGAGGTGATGGT
>CAZMMO010000413.1:0-2033 GCA_964567365.1 uncultured Rhodanobacteraceae bacterium
AGTTGTGGCGCTTCCGCCACATGAAGGCGGTCGAGCGCATCATCGGCTACCGCCACGGCACCGGCGGTTCCTCGGGCGTGGGCTTTCTGAAGAAGGCGCTGGACCTGACGTTCTTCCCCGAGTTGCTGGAAGTGCGCACCGTCCTGCGCTGAGGGCCCCGGACGGCCACGGACAGCTTCGGCCTTTCACACCGATCGTGATCAACTGCTGTAGGAGCGCACCCGGGCGCGACGGCATCAGCGTTCCATGAGCCTTGCGCCTGTCGCGCCCAGGTGCGCTCCTACAAAAACTTGCCGCTGCCGCCGAGCACCGGGCGAAGGGCTTCGACGGAATCTTTTGTCCGCGCACAGGGTCTGTCATGCTGTCATATTCTTCCAGGGGATAACGCATGAGCCGGGCCATCGATACCGGGATCACGCCGCCGGCTGCTTCCGCACGCCGTTTCTGGGGCCATCCGCGCGGCCTGTGGATGCTGTTGGGCGTCACCGTCGGCGTCAACATCGGCTTCTACGGATTTCGTGCCTTCCTGGCGCCCTATATCGCGCAGACCTTTTTTGCCGACCTCGGCCAGGCGGCGGCGCAGCGCCAGGCGGACCTGCTGGGCAGCGGCTTTCTGGCGTTGATGTACGCCACGCCCATCGTCGGCGGCTATGTCGCCGACAAGGTGCTCGGTGAGAGCCGTTCGCTGGCGATCTCGCTGTGGTTGAGCGTACTCGCCCTGCTGCTGATGGCCGCGCCGACCCTGTCCGGTTTCGAAATCGGCCTGGCCCTGTTCGCCATGGCCACGGGCCTGGGCATTCCGCTGACGGTGCTGATCGGGCGCAACTACGCCAACGAAGATCCGCACCGGGAAAGCGGCTACATGCTCTACTACATGGCCATCAACGTCGGCTCGATGGTTGCGCCGCCGATCTGCGCCGGCCTGATCGGCCAGCATTTCGGCGACCGCTGGGGTTTCGTCGGCGCGGCCATCGGCATGGTGCTGGCGGCGCTGCTGTTCCAATGGCGCAAGCATGGCCTGGATGCGGTGGTGCCCGAAGGCGGGCATATCGGCGGGCCGAAATCGATCGTGGCAGTGCTGGCGGGCGTCGGGATACTGCTGTATCCGGTCGCGATCCTGCTGTCCTACCCGATCGTGCTGCGCTGGGCCATGTACCTGCTGATGGCATTGCTGGTGCTGTATTTCGTCTTCAAGTGCGTGCGCAAGGCCGACCGCGTACAGGCACAACGTTACCTGGCATTGCTGCTGCTGTTCGTGGCGCTGGTGGTGTTCTGGGCGCTCAGCCTGCAGGGCGTGACCTCGCTCAATTTCTTTGCCCGCGACCATGTCGTCGCGCCGTTCCATTACACGCTGTTCCAGTCGGCCAACCCGCTCTGCATCCTGGTTTTCGCGCCGCTGCTGGCGCTGCTTTGGCCGTGGCTGGACCAGCGCGGCAAGGATCCGTCCACGCCGCGCAAGTTCGGCATCGGCCTGCTGTTCGTGGCCCTGGGCTACGGTCTGCTCACCTGGGGCATCGAGCACTGGCAGGTCGCGGCCGGGCAGTTGCCGTGGTGGCCGCTGGCGTTGTGCTATCTGCTGCTGACCTTCGGCGAGCTGGCCCTGTCGCCGATCGGTTACGCCCTGGTCGGGCAACTGGCCGCGCCCGAGGATTCCTCGCTGGCCATGGGCGGCTGGTTTTTCGGCGTGGCGCTGGCCTATCAACTGGGCGGATGGATCGCCACGCGCACGGCTTCGGCGGGCCATGCCGCGGCCGGCCTGGCCGGGTACGCGCAGGTCTACGGCGAGCTGTTCTGGTGGGGCCTGGGCGTGGCGGTGGCGTTCCTGCTGGTGGCGCCCTGGATCAGCCGCCTGATGCATGGGGTGCATTGAGGATGCGTTGATCCAGCATCGCGCTGTTCGTGGTTCGATACCTCACCACGAACGGGTGGGGGTGTGCGGCGGGTTCCTCAGGTCCGTTCGCCCTGAGGTATCGAAGGGCGCATGCTTCAGATTCCCTGCGCTGTTCGTGGTTCGATACCTCACCACGAACGGG
>CAZMMO010000414.1:0-2023 GCA_964567365.1 uncultured Rhodanobacteraceae bacterium
GCTCGATGCCGGGTGCGTTGTCCGGTTCGTCGCCGCGCTGGCCGACCGTGAAGGTACCCGACAAGGCATGCATGCCGGCGGTGACCAGCCAGCCGTGCCACAGCCAGGTCTGGTTGCCGACCAGTTCCAGCGTTTTCGAATGCGAGGTGTCGGTGTCGGCGTCGCGGAAATTGGCGCCGAAGTTCCAGGCCCGCTGGGGACCGCCGGGCAGGGGGATGGTGTACAGCGTGGACAGCATCTTCAGCCGTTGCGCCAACACCAGGTGGTTCTTCCACTTGTGGCCGCGGTCGTTGACCCAGCGCCGCTCGAGCCCGCCCTGCACGCCGAATCCGGTGTCGGTGCCGATGAACGGGCCGCCGGTGTAGATGCTGCGCTTGGCCGGCGTGAGGTCCACGTCCACGTCCACGATGTCGTCGTGCTTGTGCTCGAGGTCCGGTTGCACGTTGACCACGCTGAAGTAGTCGGCGCCGTTGAGTTGCTGCTGCAGGGCCAGCAACTGGTTCTGGTCGAAGTAGTCGCCCGGTTGCCAGGGCACGTAGCGCTTCAGGAAGCCGGGCCGGAACTGCGATCCCTGGAAATGCACCTGGCCGAAGCGGTAGCGCTGGCCGACGTCCCAGGCCAGGTTGACGACGGCGCTGTGGTCGGCGCGGGTGACGGCCACGCGGTGCTTGGTCATGTGGGCGTCGAGGAAGCCGTTGGCGATCAGGGCCGCATTGATGGCGTCGCGCGAGGCGGTGTATTCGCCCTGGTCCAGGACCTGCCCCTTGGCCGGCTTGAAGCGCCGGATGGTCCAGTGCACCGGGCGCAGTTCGGCGGCCTTCGGCGGCACGTCGATGTTCAGGGTGGTGACCTTGACCGGCTCGCCCGGGTCGACGTCCAGGGTCACGATCCAGTCCTTGCCGTCCTGCTGGATCTGGCCGTGCACGCTGGCGTCGAAGTAGCCGTAGGGACGCAATGCCGCCTGCGCCTGTTCCGGCGCCTGCTCGAACAGGTGGCGCACCTGCGCGGCGGTGGCGTCGCGGTCCTTGTACTGGCTCAACTGCACGCTGGAAACGACCGCCGCCTCGAGCGTGTCATTCAGGCCCTTCACGTGCAGAGTGACACCGGCAGGGGCCGCCAGGGGCATCCATGCCAGGATCAGGCACAACAGGAAAAGTCGTCGTGTCGGCAGGTACATGCGGGGAGCTGGTGTCAAACGCCGCCAGCATAAAGCAATGCGTCTGAATACGGGGCGCGCAATGGTGTAGGAGCGCACCCGGGCGCGATTGGCTCAAGGCTCATTGGGCGCCGATGCTGTCGCGCCCGGGTGCGCTCCTACACGTGGCCGGGGATGGGTCCGGGGCGGTCTCCGCGGCGACATCGCCGGAGCGGTGCGCCACCCAGGCGCCGATCAGGGCCGACAGGTAGGGAATCGATTGCGCGCACAGGATCGCCACCCACAGCTTGCCCTCCACATAGGTGCCGCCGAAGGTGCGGATCATGCCGTAGATGGCCAGGCCCAGGGCGATCGCCATCAGCAGTTCCTCGCGTACCGGCGCGAAGGCGGCAAAGCTCGAGCCGCCCAGGCGCTTGCCCTTGGCCGTGACCACGAAGGCGGTCTTCTTGCGCGTCAGGCCGTGCAGGATGCCGCGCGCGATGGCGTGCGACAGGCCCATGCTGGCGATGGAGGCGGTGAGGGTGTCGCGCCAGCCGCAGGGCACGCGGGCGCGGTAGAGCACGATGCCGAAGACCGCCTTGGCCACGAAGAAGCCGATCACGGGAATCAGGAACAGCTTCATCGGCAGGCTGAAGTCCTGCGGCAGGCCGATCATGCCGGCGGTCCAGAACAGCGCCATCAGGGTGAACACCAGATGCAGCGCGTCGGCGAACCAGCTGAACCAGCCGGTCAGGAAGTGGAAGCGCTGGCCGACCGAGAGCGGTCCGCGCCGCGTCATCCAGCTCCAGCGGCCCTTGAGGATCTGCATGGCACCGAAGGCCCAGCGGTAGCGCTGGCTCTTGTAGGCCTTGAAGTCGGCCGGGGTCA
>CAZMMO010000415.1:0-2017 GCA_964567365.1 uncultured Rhodanobacteraceae bacterium
GGTGCGCGGGTGCCGGTCCCGAGTTTTGCGCGTCACGCATGGTTCGACAGGGCTGGGAGATTGTCGTTGTGGCCCCGATGTGTCTACAGTGCGTCGCATGTCGACCCCACCCGCCCTGGTCATCCGCCGCGCTGCAGTCTCGGACCTCGACGCGCTGGTCGAGCTGGAACAGGCCAGCTTCCATGGCGACCGTCTCAGCCGCCGCCAGTATCGGCATCACCTCGCCAGTGCCAGCGCCTGCGTCCTGGTGGCGCAGGCGAGTCCGTCCGCGTTGGCGGGGGCCGCTGTCGTGCTGTTCCGTCGCGGCACGCGGGTGGCGCGGTTGTATTCGCTGGCCACGGCGGCGTCCCTGCGCGGCCAGGGCGTGGGTGCGCGGCTGCTGGCGGCGGCCGAGGCCGAGGCCGGTCGCCGCGCCTGTCGCGTGCTGCGCCTGGAGGTGCATGACGGCAACGCTTCGGCCATCGCGTTGTACGAGCGCGCCGGCTACCGCTCCATCGGCCGCTACGAGGGCTACTACGAGAATGGCGGCGACGCCCTGCGCCTGGAAAAACCCGTGTAGGAGCGCACCTGGGCGCGACCGGCATCAGCGTTTAATAAGCCTTGAGCCCATCGCGCCCGTAGAGGATCTGATGCTTGCCGCGGCCGGCTCACGCTTCAGCGTTCCATGAGTCCTGAGCCCGTCGCGCCCGGGTGCGCTCCTACAAAAAAGCGATCAGTCCTCCGTGGATGTCGGAGTTTTCGGGGCTCCCTTATACTTTGCGCATTCCCGCGAAAGGTTGTTGTCATGCGTCGATGCCTGCTGTTCGTGTCCGGGCTGGCCGCGGTCGTGTTGCTTGCCGGGTGCGGCAATAAGGGACCGCTGGTGCGGCCGCCGGGGTATTCGGCTGCCCCGGCGGCGACCACATCCACGCCTGCGGCGGCCACGAGCGCGCCGCTGCCGGTGCCGGCAGCGGCATCGACCGCGCCGGAGTATCAGCCATGACGCGGCGTTTTTCCAAGATGCACGGTCTGGGCAACGATTTCGTCGTGGTCGATGCGCGCGAGCAGCCGCTGGCGCTGGACAAGGCCGGCATCCGCGCCCTGGCCGACCGCCATACCGGTATCGGTTTCGACCAGTTGCTGACGGTGGAACGCGCGCGCGACGGCGCCAGTGCGTTCTACTACGGCATCTGGAATGCCGACGGCGATCCGGTCGGACAGTGCGGCAACGGCGTGCGCTGCGTGGCCGCCTGGTTGCACCGTGATGGCGGCATCGGCCTGGGCGAGGATGTGCAGCTGGAAAGTCCGTCCGGCCCGGTACGAGTCCGCGTGGACCAGCCGCCGCAGGTGACGGTGAACATGGGCGAACCGCGCTTCGTGCCTGCGGACATCCCCTTCGATGCTCCCGCCGCGGCGGACAGCTACCGGCTGGATGTCGGCGGCGAAACGCTGGCCATCGGCGCGGTGTCGATGGGCAATCCGCACGCCGTGGCCGTGGTCGATGCGCTCGATACCGAGCGCGTGGATCGCCTGGGTCCCCTGGTCACCGGCCACCCGCGTTTCGCCGAGGGCTGCAACGCCGGCTTTGCCGTGCTGCGTGGACGGGATGCCATCGACCTGCGTGTGCACGAGCGCGGCAGCGGCTGGACCCGCGCCTGCGGCACGGGCGCCTGTGCGGCGGCCGCCGTGTTGCAGCGGCGCGGCCTGCTCGATGCCCGCGTGGCCGTGCGCCTGCCCGGCGGCGTCCTGACCATCGACTGGCAGGGTCCGGGTCATGCGCTGTGGATGACGGGACCGACCGCCTTCGTGTTCGAGGGCGAATGGCCGTGATGGACCGTCGCCTGGCCAGTCGGGCGGAGGAGTGGGCACGGTTTGGTTAGAATCGAACCTGTCGGGCGGGCCGCGGCTCATCTTGCGCAATCCGTGGCGAGCCCGTGGCAGGCACGGCATCCGGTGGCGGCCGGTATCTTTGCTGTCCCTTTATTCATTGCATGACGGAGCAGGTCCATGGGCGAGACGAGCCTCGAGGAAGAGTTGC
>CAZMMO010000416.1:0-2015 GCA_964567365.1 uncultured Rhodanobacteraceae bacterium
GGCCGGGGCCTTCACGGCGATGTACATCCTCGGCTACACCCTGGACAACATGTCGCTGCTGGCGCTGGTGATCGCCATCAGCTTCGTGGTCGACGACGCCATCGTGGTCATCGAGAACATCATCCGCCATGTCGACGCGGGCAAGCCGAGGCTCGAGGCGGCGCTCGACGGTGCGCGCGAAATCGGTTTCACCATTGTCTCGATCACCGCCTCGCTGATCGCGGTATTCATTCCGCTGTTGTTCGCGCCGGGCATGCTGGGCGCGTTTTTCCGCGAATTCACGATCACCCTGATCGCCGCCGTCTTTGTCTCGGCGGTGGTATCGCTGACGTTGACGCCGTCCTTGTGCGGGCAATTCCTGCGCCCGTCGCCGGATGCGAGCCCGTCGCGGCTGGGGCGGGCGCTGGATTGTTTCCATGAAGGGCTGAAACGCACCTATCGCCGTGCCCTGGACTGGTCGCTGCAGCATGCGCTGCTGATGGCGTTGACGCCCCTGGCGCTGATTTTCGTCACCGTATTCCTGTTCGGAGTGGTCAAGGCCGGGTTCTTCCCGCCGCAGGACACCGGCCTGATGTGGGGGCGCGTGACGGCCGGTTCCACGCTGTCCTTCGCCGACATGAAACAGCGCGTGCAGCGGGTGGCGCACATGCTGCTGGCCGATCCGGCGGTCGAGTACGTCGGTTCGCGGCTGGGCTCGCACCATGGCAGTGCCAGCGGTTCGCTGAGCATCCAGCTCAAGCCGCTGGGGCATGGCCGCAGCCAGTCGACGCAGCTGGTGCTGGCCCGGCTGTCGAGAAAGGCGGCGCAGTTCTCCGGCATCAACCTGCGCCTGCGTGCCCATCAGGATCTGCCCAGTGGCGGTCGCGGCACCAGCCAGGGTGCGCAATACAGGGTGCAGTTGCAGGGCGACAGCTCCGAACAACTGCAGCGGTGGCTGCCGAAGCTGCAGGAACAGCTGATGAAGAATCCGCTGCTGCGCGATGTCGGCACCGACGTGGACGAAGCCGGGCTGCGGCAGAACATCGTCGTCGATCGCGCCAAGGCGGCTCGCCTGGGGATCAGCGTGGCCGCCGTCGACGACGCGTTGTACAACGCTTTCGGCCAACGCCAGATTTCCACCATCTACTCGGGCATCCACCAGTACAGCGTGGTGATGAGCGCATTGCCGCAGCAGTCGGCCACGCCCGAGGCGCTCAACCACGTGTACGTCAAGACCGACACGGGCGGCATGGTGCCGATTTCGGCCATCGCCCACCAGGAGCCGGGCCTGGCGCCGTCGTCGATCGAGCATCAGAACCAGTACACCACCATGGACGTGAGCTTCAACCTGGCGCCGGGTGCCAGCATGAGCGAGGCCATGGCGTCGATCCACCGAACCATCGGCGAGATGCGCCTGCCGGGCGACATCCATCTGGGGTACGGCAATCGTTTCCGGCGCTTCCAGCAGTCCATGTCCACCATGCCACTGCTGCTGCTTGGCGCCATTTTTGCCGTGTACGTGGTACTGGGCATGCTCTACGAGAGCCTGATCCACCCGGTCACCATCCTGTCCACCTTGCCCTCGGCCGGGGTGGGCGCGTTGCTGGCACTGGTGCTGACCAACACGGAGCTGTCCATCGTCGCCGACATGGCATTGGTATTGCTGATCGGATTGGTGATGAAAAACGCCATCATGATGGTCGATTTCGCCCTGGCCCGAAGACGTGCCGGCATGAGCCCGGCCGACGCCATCCGCGAGGCCTGCCTGGTGCGTTTCCGCCCCATCATGATGACCACCATGGTGGCCATCCTGGCGGCCCTGCCGCTGGCCATCGGCATCGGCACCGGCGCCGAACTGCGCCGCCCGCTGGGCATTGCACTGATCGGCGGGTTGATCTTTTCGCAAGGCATGACCCTGCTCAGCACCCCCGCGATGTACCTCATCTTCGCCTGCCTGGCCGACCACCACCGCGCCTGGCGCGAACGCCGCCGCGCCCGCAAGGCCGCCCGGCGTCAACGCGTGGCGCACACCTGAC
>CAZMMO010000417.1:0-2015 GCA_964567365.1 uncultured Rhodanobacteraceae bacterium
TGACCTGATCGGGCAGCGTGTTGTCGCCCATGTCGCCGTACCAGGTGTCGTGGAAACTCTTGCTGCGCCACGGCGTGCCCATGCCGTTGATGGCCACCACGATGAAGCCCAGTTCCGCCATCGCCTGGTGGTCCCGGCGCGCGGACCTCCAGCCAAAAGTGGACACCGAACCGACCTGCGGGCCGGGATAAATGTAGTCGACAATCGGGTACTTCTTGTGCGGATCGAAGTTGGTCGGCTTGAACATCAGCCCGTACAAGGTGGTCTTGCCGTCGCGCGCCTTGACCGTGACCACCTTCGGCGGCACCCAGCCGGTGGCCTGCAGGCGATGGATGTCGGCGCGCGCCACGGTGGCGATGACATGACCGTCGTCGGAGGCGCGCAGCACCGTCACCGGCGGCTGGTCCACCGTGGAATAGGTGTCCACGAAGTACGTGCCGTCCGGCGACATGACGATGTCGTGGTCGGCCGGCTCCGGAGTCAGCAAGGTGGTCTTGCCGGTGTCGATGTCGACCTTCCAGAACTGCCGGAAATACGGGTTGATCCCCGGCGTGCGCGCGTTGCCGACGAACCACAGCGTGCGTGTGTCGCGGTCCAGACGGCGCACCTGGTCCACGTTGCCGGGACCGTGCGTGATGGCGTGCTCGATCTTGCCGGTCTTCAGGTTGCGCAGGTACAGGTTGCCCCAGTTGCTGCGCTCGGAAAACCAGATCGCCTCGTGGGTCCGCGGCAGGTATTGCCAGTTGACCCGGCCGCGGCCCGATTCGTAGTAGGTCTTGACGCTGTCCTCGAACAGCGTGCGCACGTCACCGGTGGCGGCGTCGGCCACGCGGAACCATTCGTGCTGGCGGTTGCGCGAGGTGCTGACCAGGGCCAGCGTCTTGCCGTCGGGCGCCCATTTGACGTCGCTCCAGGTGTTCGGCTCGCCTTCGTCGCAGGCCAGCGTGTCGCACAGGGTGGACAGGCGCTGCTCGGGCTTCATCTTCAGGCGCGTCATCTTGCCGCTGCGGATGTCGACCACCAGCGGCTCGATCATGAACACGTGCTTGTCGCCGGGCAGCGGATATTTCCACTGGTGCAGGACGGGATGGCCCACGCGCGTGGCGATGGTGTACATGTCGCCGACCTTGCGCTGGTCCTGGCGATAGGTGGCCACGCGGGTCGAGTCCGGCGACCAGCGCACGATGGCGCCCTCGCCGTGCACCCAGCCGGCATTGAGCGTGGCATAGCCGTAGTTCTTCACGCCGTCGGTGGTCAGCGGCCGCTCCTTGCCGGTCTCCCGGTTGCGCAGCCACAGGTTCCAGTCGCGCACGAACACCGCATACTTGCCGTCGGGCGAGACCACGGCCGGTTCGTCGCCGGGCGTGTGCGGCAAGGTGGAGGCCCACGGCGTGCAGGTGCCGGCATGCGCGCTCTTGCCCGCGGCCGGATCGTTCTTGCGCTGCAACCGGCACACGTAGCGGGTACCGTCCCGGGTGACCTGGAGCTTGCCGCCGGCCAGATACTTGAAGTCCTCCAGATCCAGTTTGCCGGCCGTGATCTTCGCCCCCTGGTCCGCATGCCCGCCGCGGCTGTGCGGATGGACGGCCCGGTCCAGCGCCGCCGCCAACGCGGCCTGGTCGAACGCGGCACGCACCTTGCCGGTGGCGGCGTCCATCACCCGGTAATGATCGCCCTTGGCGTCATGGTCGAGATACCAGAAGTGCGTGTCGTCCAGCCAGGTGACATGGCGCGCGGCATGGTCGACCAGCGGCTGCGTGTTGGCACGCAGGAACGACGCCGCGCGGGCGTAATCGGCCGCCGTCACCGGCCCGGGCGTTGCCGCCATGGCCGCGGCCGACACCAGCATCCACGCCGCCACCACACCTGTCAGACACGTTTTCTTGATCGTCGGGACCATGGGACCTCCACCAAACCGTCGCACGCGACGCTGCGCGCGCATCCGCCAAGCCTAAACCCGGCATGACTTTCGGGCCCCTGCCGAAAGGCACAGTTCGCGTGAGTGTGTGTGTAGG
>CAZMMO010000418.1:0-555 GCA_964567365.1 uncultured Rhodanobacteraceae bacterium
CTGGCGATATCACGGATAATTCCGCTCTTTTCCACCCTCAACGTGTCCGGAGTCAACCGTGGCCAACATCAAGTCCGCGAAGAAGCGTGCGCGCCAGTCGGAGCAGAATCGCCAGCGCAACGTCAGCGCCCGTTCCATGGTGCGCACCGCACTGAAGAAAGTCGTCAAGGCCATCGAGGCCGGCGACAAGGCCGCCGCCGCCGAAGCCTACCAGGCCGCCGTACCCCTGCTGGACCGCCACGCTTCGCGCGGCCTGATCCACAAGAACAAGGCCGCCCGCCACAAGAGCCGCCTGAACGCCGCGATCCACGCGCTGGGCTGAGCCCGCGCGCCATCGCGGGTACCGCGGATACCGAAAAGCCGGCCCCTCTGGCCGGCTTTTTCATGCCCGTCCGTCGCCCAACGCATACCCCTATACGGGATTGCAACACCCGGGCTACCTTGATCGTCCATCCCCTTTTTGTAGGAGCGGGGCGGGGGGGGGCGGGGGCGGGGGTGGAGGGGGGCGCCGCGCGCGGGCGGGCCGCGGGGGGGGGGGAGGGGGGGTGGCGGGGG
>CAZMMO010000418.1:565-2009 GCA_964567365.1 uncultured Rhodanobacteraceae bacterium
TATGGCCCACCCCCTTTTGGTCGGCGCGCACCGGGGCGCGACGGCCTCGGGTTTTCATGGGGCCTCGCGCCGGTCGCGCCCGGGTGCGCTCCTACAGGGGTGATCGCGGGGCGTCTTACGGAGCGGTCTTTTCGCGCCGCTGCCGGCGCTCGGCATCGAAAAAGGCCTGCGCCCGGTTGCATACCTCGCGTGTGCCCTCGCGCAGGCCGGCGGAAATCAGGAACCAGGGTGCGTGCCAGTCCAGGCGCTCGAGCATGCCGGCGACGAGCTCGTCGCGCGTGTCCGCATCGAGCAGGTCGGACTTGTTGAACACCAGCCAGCGCGGACGCGCGAGAAGGGCCGGATCGTACTGCTCCAGCTCGCGGGTGATGGCCCGGACCTGCTCCACCGGATCGCTGCCGTCCACCGGCGCCACGTCCACCAGGTGCAACAGCAGGCTGGTGCGCGCGACGTGCTTGAGGAACTGGACGCCCAGGCCGGCCCCGGCCGCCGCACCCTCGATCAGGCCCGGAATGTCGGCGATCACGAAGCTCGACTCGGGTCCGCTGCGCACCACGCCCAGGTGCGGATGCAGCGTGGTGAACGGATAATCGGCCACACGCGGCGTGGCGGCCGAGACCGCGCGGACGAAGGTGGACTTGCCGGCATTGGGAAAACCCAGCAGGCCGACATCGGCCAGCAGCTTCAACTCCAGCTTCAGCTCGCGCTCCTCGCCCGGCGTGCCGGGCGTGGCCTTGCGCGGCGCGCGGTTGACCGAGCTCTTGAAGTGGATGTTGCCCAGACCGCCCCTGCCGCCCTGGGCCACCTTCAGGCACGCGCCATGCGTGGTCAGATCGCCGATGACCTCGTCGGTGTCCACGTTGGTGACCACCGTGCCCACCGGCACCCGCACCGAGAGATCAGAACCGCCACGACCGTAGCAATCGCTGCCCATCCCGTCCTGGCCGCGCTCGGCCTTGAAGTGGCGCTGGTGGCGGAAGTCGATCAGGGTATTGAGTCCCTCGTCGGCAACCAGCCAGATCGAACCACCGTTGCCGCCGTCACCGCCATCGGGCCCGCCCTTGGGGATGTATTTTTCGCGCCGAAAGCTGACGCAGCCATTGCCGCCATTGCCGGCCTTGACCTGGATGTGGGCTTCGTCAACGAATTTCATTGGAGTGCCGGGAATGGGAAATAGGGAATCGGGAATGGAAAAAGCGTGGCGGTCCGAAGCAATCTTACGGGATATGGCCCCGTCTCAAGCACCACGAGCACCTGAAGCACTCTTTACCATTCTCCATTCCCTATTCCCCATTCCCAAAAACAACAAGACCCCGCACGATGACGGGGTCTCGTCACGAACCGCAAGAATCCGGCAATCAGTTCGGAACCACGTCCACGAACTTGCGATTCTTGGGACCGCGGGTCTTGAACTGGACCTTGCCGTCGACCAGCGCGAACAGCG
>CAZMMO010000419.1:0-1995 GCA_964567365.1 uncultured Rhodanobacteraceae bacterium
CTCAGAATTTGCGCCGGCCGCTGAGGATCTGCCAGAACATCACCCAGTCGCCCATGAGGCTGTACCACGGATGCCGGAACGTTGCCGGACGATTCTTCTCGAACCCGTAATGGCCCACCCAGGCAAACCCGTACCCGATCGCCGGGGCCAGCAGCAGCCACCAGGGCGAGGCGCCGGCCAGCACGCACGCAATGACGACAAGAACCCCGCAATTGCCGATGAAATGCAGCCGCCGGCAGGTCCGGTTGGCATGTTCGGACAGATAGAACGGGTAAAAATCGCGAAAGCTGGAAAAACGCGACATGGCGCCTCCGACCATCGACCATGCCGCGCCAGCTTGTCACCAATGGCTTCCGCAAACAAGAAAGGAGCCGGCACAGGCCGGCTCCTTTCCATGCACGTAATTCGGCAGACCGGTTACACCGGCACCACTTCGTCGGCCTGCAGCCCTTTCTGGCCTTCGACCACGTTGAAGCTGACTTTCTGGCCTTCTTTCAGGCTGCGAAAACCGTCGCCCTGGATGGCACGAAAATGCACGAACACATCCGGGCCGCTCTCGCGGCTGATGAACCCGAAACCCTTGGCGTCGTTGAACCACTTGACTGTGCCGATCTCTCGATCCGACATGACCCACTCCGATTTGTTGACCGATGCTGATGCATCACCACCAGCCGGCACGCCCCCCGGCGGACCGGCCACAAGACCGTGCATGCGAAAAGCGCCGACAGCAGCCCATGCGACACGGGCGCCCGTGCCTTGCGCAAGCACAGCATGACGAAGCATAGCGCAAAATTTTCCGCGCCAACCGTGCCAGAACGGACAAAGCTGAACGCCAGTTGACTGGATTGGCCACCGCCCCGGTTTGCCCGAAAGCCGCGAGCGCTTATGGTGGGCGATTCCCGCCACACGGAACACCTGCATGCCCCGATCGCTGTTGTGCCTGCTCGTCACGACCGCCGGCTTCGCGTGGTTCGCCAGCGGCTGCACCGGGCAAGCCACCCGGCCCGAGCCCACGGCTCCCCGCGCCGCGCCGCCCCCGGCTGCCACGCGACCCGCGCCCGCCTCGACGACCGCGCCGTCCGCGGGCGCGACCGGTATCCCCGCATGCGACGCCTACCTGGCCAGCTACAAGGCCTGCCATCGTGCGGCGGGCATCTACGCCCCCGACACCATCGACCGGCACTACCGCATCATGCGCCACACCTTGCGCGAGGAATCGCGCGACCCGGCCAAACGTTCCACCCTGGCGAACCGCTGCCGGTCGCTGGCCCGGCTGCTGGAAAAGGCGCTGCACGGCAAGTCCTGCGACCTGCCGCCGGCCGCGCACCCGGTCGACAAACCCTGATCCCACCGCCGGTCGCCGGCCCGCGTCATTCCCGCTCGCGCAGCGCGGTGCACAGGGGCCGGGCCAGGCCGGTGGGCCGGCACCGACCCACGCGCACGCGCGGCGTCCGGTGCCAACGCGCGCACCCCAAGATCGCACGCGCCACTTCCGCCACCAGGAACACCGACGCATCCACCTCTTCTTCGAGGTAGACCGTCCCGACATCGAATACGCCCTCGCCGCGACGCGCCTTGGCGTCCAGTCTTCCCACCAGGCGGCCCCGGTGCAGGATCGGCAACACGAAGTACCCGTACCCGCGTCGGGCGACGCTCAGACAGCCGGCAGTTCGAAGCATGACGAATCCCGGTGGCATGATGAGGGCCATTCACCATGGCCTAAGCAACATCCGCCTAGGGTAGCGGGTCACGCCGGCGACACGGTTGCCGGTGGCGTGCCCCGTCCACCCGCGCACGCCTTGCCCCGACCCTCCGGAACGAGTACCGATGCGACATTGGATCATCGCCGCGACAAGCATGACGATCGGCCTGCACGCCATGGCCATCCACGCACAGGACACCCCCGACCCGAGCAGCCCCGAAGCCTGTGTGAGCATCACCTCGGACGCGCAGCGCCTGGCCTGCTATGACCGCGCCATGGGACGCACGCAGCCA
>CAZMMO010000420.1:0-1995 GCA_964567365.1 uncultured Rhodanobacteraceae bacterium
AGGAATACGGCACCGGCTCCTCGCGCGACTGGGCCGCCAAGGGCACCATCCTGCTGGGCGTCAAGGCCGTGCTGGCCGAGAGCTTCGAACGCATCCACCGCTCCAACCTGGTCGGCATGGGCGTGCTGCCGCTGCAGTTCGCCTATGGCGAAAACGCCAAGTCGCTCGGTCTGACCGGAGACGAAACGTTCGACATCAGCGGCCTGGACAACGCCGAGGCCAAGGAAGTCACCGTCACCGCCAAGGGCCAGGACGGCGAGAAGACCTTCCAGGCCAAGGTGATGCTGCTGACGCCGAAGGAGCGCGACTTCTACCGCCACGGCGGCATCCTGCAATACACGCTGCGCGATCTGGCCTCGAAGTAAACCCGGAGACCCGACGCAAGCCCCAAACCGCCGGCCCCCCGACGCCGGCGGTTTTCTCCGCCCACGATTGTAGGAGCGCACCCGGGCGCGACAGCCTCAACGCTCATTGAATGCTGATGCCGTCGCGCCCGGGTGCGCTCCTACAACAACAACATATGGGTGTGGGTGGAAAAAAGGAAGGTCCCCCGGCATGCAACGACCGGGCATTCACATGCGCCGCGTCCAGCGTGCGCTATAGCAGCGCCAGTCGCCATCCTCCAGACGCCAGGCCGTGGTCACGCGGTACACGCCCAGATGGCTCGGCAACAGGCGGCTGTCGCCGCTGCCCAGGGTGACCGTGAACGTCGCCACGAAACGCCGTCCGCGCGGCTCCACGGATACCGGCCCCGTCAGCACCGTGAGGTGCTCGCCGCGCAGGCGCATCAGGCGCAGCAGCCCGAGCAGGCGGCGGCGGTCGAAATCGCCGTCGTTGCCGGTAAAGCCCCGGCTGACGACATCCCCCAGGCCCCCGGCATCCGCCGCTTCGGCCGCCCTGGCCCCCGCACCGATCGCGTCGCGCACCTGCTGCTCGTCCGGCGGCCGGTGGCACGCCGCCAGAGTCGCCGCCAAAACAAGCAGCGCCACCCAATGCCATGTTGCACGCCAGCGCATGTCACCCTCCCCGTTCGTGCTTGCACTTTGCCGCCACTATGCTCCAATGTGGATGATCGTTTGTCACCAGCATGGCAGAGGGGATTTCATGAATACACAGCGCCCTTGGCTGGCCCACTACCCCGCCGGCGTGCCGGAAACCATCGACGTCGACGCCTACCATTCGGTCGTCGAGGTGGTCGAGGAGGCCTTTGAGCGCTTCCGCCACCGGCCGGCCTTCCGCAATTTCGGGCGCACGCTCAGCTACGACGACCTCGACCGCCTAAGCCATCGGTTCGCGGGCTTCCTGACCGGCGAGCTGGGCCTGGGCAAGGGCGACCGCATCGCCATCATGCTGCCCAACGTCCTGCAGTATCCGGTCGCGCTGTTCGGTGCGATGCGCGCGGGCCTGGTGGTGGTCAACACCAACCCCATGTACACCGCGCGCGAACTGAAGCACCAGCTGAACGACGCCGGCGCCGAAACCATCGTGGTGCTGGACAATTTCGCCTCCACCCTGGAACAGGTGCTCGGCGACACGCCGGTCAAACATGTCGTCACCACCGGTATCGGCGACCTGCTCGGTTTTCCCAAGGGGGCGCTGGTCAATTTTGCGCTCAAGCATGTCAAGAAGATGGTGCCGCCGTTCCGCATCGCCGGCGCGGTGCGCTTCGGCGACGCGCTCGAGCGCGGGGCCCGTCACAAGCCGCCACGGGTGGAGCTGACCCACGACGACATCGCCTTCCTGCAGTACACCGGCGGCCCCACGGGCGTGGCCCAGGGCGCCATGCTGACCCACCGCAACATGGTCGCCAACATGCTGCAGGCCGGCGCCTGGGTCGGCGACCGGGTGCGCGCGGGCGAAGAAGTCATCATCACGGCGCTGCCGCTGTACCACATCTTTTCGTTGACGGCGAACGGCCTGGTGTTCATGAACCTGGGCGGGCTCAACTGGCTGATCACCAATCCGCGCGACATGCCCGGCTTCGTCAAGGAGCTC
>CAZMMO010000421.1:0-1989 GCA_964567365.1 uncultured Rhodanobacteraceae bacterium
TTCGGCACCGACGAGGACGGCACCCTGTACGTGATGGACGAGATGCTCACGCCCGATTCGTCACGCTTCTGGCCCGCCGACGAATACCGCGTCGGCATCAGCCCGCCCAGCTTCGACAAGCAGTACGTGCGCGACTACCTGGAAACCCTGGACTGGAACAAGCGCGCGCCCGGTCCGGCGCTGCCGCAGGAAATCATCGACGGCACCGCGGCCCGCTATGCCGAGGCACTGGAGAAACTGGCCGGAATCACGCCGGACCCGGCCTGATCCGACTCCCGCCTTCACGCCGCCGCAACCCCGATATCCACGCAGAACCCCCCGCCCCTTTGTTTGTTGTAGGAGCGCACCCGGGCGCGACCGGCGCAAGGCTCATTGAACGCTGATGCCGATCGCGCCGGGCGGTCGGCTTCGGTATCCGTTGCGCGCGGCATAGGCGCAAGGCTCATTGAACACTGATGCCGGTCGCGCCCGGGTGCGCTCCTACAATGGCCTCAGATATTTTCCAGGGCCTGCTCGAGATCGGCCACCAGGTCGTCCGCATTCTCGATGCCGGTCGAATAGCGGATCAGGCTTTCCGGGATGCCGGCCGCGGCGCGTTCGGCCTCGGTCAGTTCCACGTGACTGGTCACGCGCGGCGGTCCCACCAGCGTGCCCACCGAGCCCAGGCTCGCCGCCCGATGCGCGTACTTGAGCTTCTCCAGCAGCGCGACCACGCGGTCGAAACCGCCCTGGAGGGAAAAACTCAGCATGCCGCCAAACCCGCCGGGCATCTGCTTTTTCGCGATCGCGTGGTTGAGGTGGGTTTCCAGCCCCGGGTAAAACACCTGGTCCACCTTCGGGTGCTGCGACAGGTACGTCGCCACGCGCATCGCATTGTGGTTGTGGCGCTGCACCCGCAGCTCCAGCGTCTTCATGCCGCGCAGGATCATGTAGGCCGACTGCGGATGCAGCGTGGCCCCGGTGATCTCACGGTAGTGGTAGATGCGGTCGACCAGGTCCTTCGGCCCCACGACCAGGCCGCCCATGGTGTCGGAATGGCCATTGAGGTATTTGGTCGCGCTGTAGACGACCAGGTCGGCGCCCAGCTGCAGCGGATGCTGGTTGATCGGCGAAGCGAAGGTGTTGTCGACCACCACGATGGCGCCGTGCTCGTGGGCCACCCTGGCCAGGCGCTCGATGTCGACGATTTTCAGGGTCGGGTTGGTGGGCGACTCCAGGTACAGCAGCTTGCAGCCCTTGCGGATTTCCGCTTCGATGGCGTCGAAATCGGTGGTGTCGCACAGGCAGACATCAACCAGCATGCGCGGCAGGAACTCGATGAAGATCTTGTTGGTGCCGCCGTAGGTGTCCTTGATCGCGACCACGCGGTCGTGCGGGCCCAGCAGCGCAAACAGCAGGTTGCTGATCGCCGCCATCCCGGTCGAGAAACTGGTCGCCTCCTCGCCGCCGTCCAGGGCGCGGATCTTCTCTTCGAGCGGGCGCACCGTCGGGTTCGTGTTGCGCGAGTAGATGTGTCCCTTTTTACGACCCAGCGCGACGTCGAACCATTCGTTGACGTCGTCATAGCCGAAGGTCACCGAATGGGAAATGGGCACGCACACCGAACCGTCGGCAAACAGGTGCTCCTCGCCCGCCCATACCGTGGCGGTTCCCGGATTCATGTTCTCACTCATGTCGCAGTACTCCTGTATCCATCGTTCAACCATGCGCCCCACATCGGCGCCGCACGATCGCGCGCGGCAGCCGGCATGGCTCCGGCGCGAAACATTGCAGGGAACCTCGAAAAACCGTCTTTCCCCTGCATCAAACCGCAAAACCACCGCATGGCAGGAGCGCACCTGGGCGCGATGGCCTCAAGGCTCGTTCATGCGCTGAGGCTATCGCGCCCGGGTGCGCTCCTACACGAAAAGGCGATCGGCCATCGGCAAGCATTGGGGGGTTCAAGGCTCCTTACACGGGCGTCACGCCCAGGCCGGGCGCGTCGCTGGT
>CAZMMO010000422.1:0-1986 GCA_964567365.1 uncultured Rhodanobacteraceae bacterium
GCGGCAGCATGCCGTATTCGGCCGTCACCCAGCCTTCGCCCTTGCCGCGCAGCCAACCGGGGAGGCGCTCTTCCACGCTGGCCGTGCACAGCACGCGGGTGTCGCCGAAGCTCACCAGCACCGAGCCTTCGGCGTGGCGGGTGTAGTGGCGTTGCAGGGTCACCTTGCGCAATTGATCCGCGTTGCGTCCGCTGGGGCGCTGGATGTCGGGCATGAATCACCGGTTTTGGAGGATGGGGCCGTGCAGTTTACCATTGGCGTTTCCATCCACCGGATCGCGTGACCATGATTCGCAGCATGACCGCCTTCGCCGCGAGCGAGGGAGCCAGTCCCCTGGGCACGCTGGTGTGCGAGCTGCGCGGCGTCAACCATCGCTATCTCGAGCAGGCTCCGCGCCTGCCCGAGGAGTTGCGGCGTTTCGAACCGGTTCTGCGCGAGCGTGTGGCCGCCCGTCTGGCCCGCGGCAAGATCGACCTCACCGTGCGCCTGCGCGGCGAAAACCCGCCCGGGGCGATGGAAGTCGACCATGCCTTGCTGGCGCGCCTGGCCGAATTGCACCTGGACATGAAGGCGCGGTTCCCGGACCTGCGCGTGCAGACCACCGAGCTGCTGCATTATCCCGGCGTGTTGCGACGTCCGACGGTGGACGAGGATGCGCTCCAGGAAGCCCTGTTGCAGGTGCTGGGGCAATGCCTGGACGCCTTTGTCGCCACCCGCGAGCGCGAGGGCGCCAAACTGGCGGCCGCGGTGGGCGAGCGTCTGGACGGCATCGGGGCCATCGTGGCCCGGATACGCCAGTGGATGCCGGAGATACGCAAGACCCTGCGCGAGCGCCTGGAAGCGCGTCTGGCCGACCTCAGGCAGCCGGTCGAGCCGGGCCGTCTGGAACAGGAGCTGGTGTTGCAGGTCACCCGTGCCGATGTCGACGAGGAGCTGGACCGCCTGGATGCCCATGTCGCCGAGGCGCGCCGCGTGCTGGGCCTGGACGAACCGGTGGGCCGGCGCCTGGACTTCCTGATGCAGGAGTTCAACCGCGAGGCCAATACCCTGGGTTCCAAGTCGGTGGACGCCCGCAGCACCAATGCGGCCGTCGAGCTCAAGGTGCTGGTCGAGCAGATGCGCGAGCAGGTGCAGAACATCGAATGAACGCCGCCACCGCCGCCCGTGGAACCCTGTTCGTGGTCGCCGCGCCCTCGGGCGCCGGCAAGTCCACGCTGGTCAACGCGCTGCTGGAGCGTGAACCGGGCATCCGCCTGTCCATCTCGCACACCACGCGTGCGCCGCGCCCGGGGGAAAGCGAGGGCCATCATTACCACTTCGTCTCGCACGAACGGTTCCGGCAGATGATCGACGCCGGCCAGTTCTTCGAATACGCCGAGGTCCACGGCGACCTGAAGGGCACCTCGCTGACGGCGGTTGCGCCGCTGCTGGAGGGCGGCCGCGACGTGTTGCTGGAAATCGACTGGCAGGGCGCGCGCCAGGTGCGCGAGAAGGTGCCCGATTGCCAGGGCATCTTCATCCTGCCGCCCTCGCGGGCCGAACTGGAGCGGCGTCTGCGCGCGCGTGCCTCGGACAGCGCCGCGGCCATCGAGCGGCGGCTGGACAATTCGCGCATCGAAATCGCGCATGCCCACGAGTTCGACTACATCATCGTCAACGACGATTTCGGGACCGCGCTGGACGACATGCAGGCCATCGTCCGCGCCGTGCGCCTGCGCGCGCCGCTGCAGCGCGGGCGGCACGAGGCGCTGATCGCCGAGTTGCTGGGCCCGGACGGCGGGGATGAGGGCCATGGCACGGTCATTCCCTAAACTGCCCGGTTTAGTTATGGTAGGCCCCTCATGACGACCGAACCGATGCCATCCGCTGCCGCACCGCTGGTCCGGGTGCGTGGCCTGGCCACGCAGCTGGGCGGGCGCGCCGTGTTCGACGGCCTGGACCTGGACATCGCGCGCGGCGGGATCACCGCCATCATGGGCCCCAGCG
>CAZMMO010000423.1:0-1984 GCA_964567365.1 uncultured Rhodanobacteraceae bacterium
ACGGCATCAGCGTTCCATGAGCCTCAAGCCCGTCGCGCCCGGGTGCGCTCCTACAATCGCGTGATTGGGGATCACGGGTTGTTCAGGATCAAGGCCCGTTGAGCGCTGATGCCGGTCGCGCCCGGGTGCGCTCCTACACACGTGCGGTAGGTGCCAGTGCCCCCGCCCTGCGTCCTGCATCGGGGGAGCTTCGAGGTTTTCAGCCGCGCGGTCGGCAGAACAGAGTATCCTAGTACACCGGACAAACCGGTGGAGAGCCCGTCGTCGTGAGGATGACGCGGCGTGAAACCACCAGAGGTAATCATGGGTTTAGACAGTATTTGGCATTGGCTCATCCTGCTGGTCATCGTGCTGGCGCTGTTCGGCACCAGCAAGCTGACCAAGATCGGCCCGGACCTGGGCAAGGCCGTGCGCGAGTTCAAGAAGGCGCTCGGCGGCGACGACGAGGCGGACAAGAAGTCCGAGGCCGGCAAGGAGCAGCTCAAGGCCGACGCCCCGGAACCGGCTGCCGCCAGCACGCACAAGCAGGACCAGCACGACTCTTCCGAAGCGAAGTAAGCCGGGCCCGCCATGTTCGACTTCAGCCTGGGCAAGCTGATCCTGCTGGCGCTGATCGCGTTGATCGTGCTCGGCCCCGACAAGCTGCCGGGCGCGGCGCGCACGGCGGGCGCGTTGTTGCGCCGGCTGCGCAACGGCTGGGACAGCGTGCGCGCCGAGGTCGAGCGCGAACTGGAGGTGGAGGAAATCCGCCGCGCGGCGCGCCAGGCCGCGGCCGACGCCGAGGCGGCCCAGAGCGAGGCCAGCGAAGCGCTGCGTCGCCTGCATGACGAGGTGGAAAAGGCACGTGCCGAGGTCGACGCCGTCGTTGCCGACCGGGCCGACCCGCCCGCCGGCGCGGCGGCCGGCAAGAAGACCGAGGGCCTGATCGCGGGCGGCACGAGCAGCGGGGAGCGTGCCGATGGCCAAGGCTGAGCGTGAGTCCGAAAGCGAGCAGGGCCTGTTCTCGCACCTGATCGAATTGCGCAGCCGGCTGCTCAAGGCGATCGCCACGATCGTGCTGGTGTTCGCCTGCCTGGTGCCGTTCGCCAATCGCCTGTACACCCAGCTTGCCGCGCCGCTGGTGGCGCGCCTGCCGGCTGGCGCGCACCTGATCGCCACCCAGGTCACCAGCCCCTTCATCACGCCGCTGAAGCTGGCGCTGTTCACCGCGCTGTTCGTCAGCGTGCCGATGGTGGTGTACCAGTTGTGGGCGTTCGTCAGCCCGGGCCTGTACCGCAGCGAAAAGCGCCTGGCCCGGCCGCTGCTGGTGGCGTCGATCGCGCTGTTCTACGTGGGCTGCGCGTTCGCCTATTTCCTGGTGCTGCCGGCGGCGTTCCGGTTCCTGACCGCGGTGGTGCCCGAGGGCGTGGAGATGATGACCGACATCAACCACTACCTTCATTTCGTGGTGCTGATGTTTTTTGCCTTCGGATTGTGTTTCGAGGTGCCGGTGGTGGTGGTGGTCCTGGCCGCCGTGGGTATCGTGGACGTCCACAAGCTGCGCACCTGGCGGCGCTACGCGATCGTGTGCGCGTTCGCCGTTTCCGCCGTGGTCACGCCGCCGGACGTCACCTCGATGATCCTGCTGGCCGTGCCCATGTGCCTGCTCTACGAGCTGGGCGTGTTTGCCGCGCGGGTGCTGGTCGGATCGCGCGGCAAGGAAGAAGAGACGCAGACCTAGGGGAGTGCCAGTCGGGATACCGGGAGGCGCTCCGTTCCGTCAATGCACCACCGTTCCGTTCGTGGTGAGGTATCGAACCACGAACAGCGCGATGCCCACCTCGAAGAACCACGCCTCTCCATGTGTAGGAGCGCACCTGGGCGCGACGGCATCAAGGCTCATTGAGCGCTGATGCCGTCGCGCCCGGGTGCGCTCCTACAATCGCGTGATTGGGGATCACGGGTTGTTTAGGATCGAGGCCCGTTGAGGGCTGATGCTGTCGCG
>CAZMMO010000424.1:0-1971 GCA_964567365.1 uncultured Rhodanobacteraceae bacterium
CAGATCAAGAAGTACGACCCGGTCGTGCGCAAGCATGTGATCTACAAGGAAGGCAAGATCAAGTGACGCGGCGGCCCGCGCGCGGCGCATGGCCCAACCGCTGCGTCATCCCGGCGCAAGCCGGAATGACGACGAAGGGCCCGCACTTGCTGCGGGCCCTTCGTTCATGGCCTTGAGAGTCATGCGGTCACGAGGATCGACGATATTCCATGGACATCTTCAAGCAATTCACCATCGAGGCGGCGCACCGCCTGCCCAACGTGCCCGCCGGGCACAAGTGCGGACGCCTGCACGGGCATTCGTTCGGCATCGAAGTCCGGGTCACGGGCGAACCGGATCCGGTGACCGGCTGGGTGATGGACTTTGCCGACATCAAGGCCGCCTTCGCGCCCTTGTTCGAGCAGCTCGACCACCATTACCTCAACGAGATCGAAGGCCTGGAGAATCCGACCAGCGAGATGCTGGCACGCTGGATCTGGCAGCGCCTCGAGCCGCGCCTGCCGGCGCTGTCCGAGGTCGTGGTGCGCGAGACCTGCACCGCCGGCGTGCGCTACCGCGGCGGGCCCGGCTGACGGCGACCGCGCGGTGCGGCGCGCCCTCCGCATGGGTGCGTGAATCCGCGCGGACCGTGACGATCCGGAGGCGCATTCGCGTTGCCGCGCGAAGCATGCTGCTGCTATAATTCCGGAACTTTGCACGGTGACTTTATTTGCAGGCGCAGCGCGGCATGCGCCGGGTGGCGGAATGTGGGCAACTCTCTCGCGGCAAACAGGCGGCTCGCCTCGAAGATCATACTCGCGCAGGCCACGATCGCGGTGCTGGCCGGGCTGGGTTTCCTGTTCCGCGACGTACCGTCCGCGGCCGCTGCACTGGCCGCGGGGCTGGTCGCCGCGGCGGGAACCTGCATGCTGGCGCTGCGGGTGTTTGCGCGCGCGCCGGCCGGGCCGGGTGCGATGGTGGCGCGGTTTGCGGTCGGTACGTTGTTGAAGTGGATCGTGGTGATCGTCGGGCTGTACCTGATCCTCGGGTACTGGAGACTGCCTGCACTGCCGGCGTTCGTCGGCTTGGTCGCCACGCTTCTGGTCAATTTGGTGGCGCTTAAGTTTGAACGTTGAGAATGGTTGCGCGGGCGGTGACGAACCGCGTGCGGCGTATGGAAATCGGGGAAACCGAAAGTGATTGCCAAACCGGGCGGTGAAAGTTTCACCGCATACATCCAGCACCATCTGAGCTTCTGGACCGTGCCGCTGTCGTCCAACGGCGGCGTTGCGTCGGTCAACGTCGACACCCTCGTCATGTCGTGCGTGCTGGGCGTCGTCTTCCTGGCCTGGTTCTGGTGGATCGCGCGCCGCGCCACGTCGGGCGTGCCGGGCAAGGGCCAGGCGTTCATCGAGCTGGTGGTCGAATTCGTCGACGGCCAGGTCAAGGATGCCTGGCACGGCAGCCGCCGCTTCCTCGGCCCGCTGGCGTTGACGATCTTTTTCTGGATTCTGCTGATGAGCCTGCTGGACGTGGTTCCGGTGGACTTCATCCCGAGCGCCGTCGAAGCCACCGGCACGGCCCATTTCCGTCCGGTACCGACGGCCGACGTCAACGCGACGTTCGGCATGTCGCTGACGGTCCTGGTGATGACCATCTTCTTCGGCTTCAAGGCCAAGGGCATCGTGGGGTATCCCAAGAGCCTGTTCACGGCGCCGTTCAAGGCGGGCAACCCCGTGATGAAGGTGGTCCTGGCGCCCTTCAACTTCCTCATGGCCGTGATCGAGATCGTCACCCAGCCGGTCAGCCTGGCGTTGCGACTGTTCGGCAACATCTTCGCCGGCGAGCTGCTGTTCATGCTGGTCGCGGGCCTGATGAGCCACTTCGCTTCGCTGTGGTTTCCGCTGGGCATCCTCGGCTACGCCGTGTGGAGCATCTTCGAGCTGCTGATCATCTTCATCCAGGCCTTCATCTTCATGTACCTGTCCGTCA
>CAZMMO010000425.1:0-1653 GCA_964567365.1 uncultured Rhodanobacteraceae bacterium
CCTGCTCGCGCTCGGCGCGGTCGATGGCGTCGATGGTGGCCTCGTCGATGCTGCGATCGGCGATTTCACGCAAGGCCAGCACCGTGGGCTTGTCGTTCTCCACGTCCAGCAGGGGATCGGCCCCATGGGCCAGCTGGCGGGCGCGTTTGGTCGCCATCAACACCAGTTCGAAACGATTGTCGACCACCTGCAGGCAGTCCTCGACAGTAATGCGTGCCATGTCTGTTCCAGAAAAAAATACAATCCAGGGTGAATGTCTTCAGCCGCAGGTCATCACGCAAGTGTGGCCCAAATCGCTGACTTTTCTACGGTTACCAAGTGTAGCGGGCGACGGGCTCGGCTGGCAATGCCGGCTTGACGCCATGCATTGCCGGAATGAAGGAATGCCTCCGGAGCAGTGGCGCATCGGTCCGATAATAAGTAAACTATGCGGTACATATAAAAATTTCTTCCACCATGCCCCCGACCTTGCGCCAACTCCTGCCACGCAGTGTCTTGCTGGCCGCCGTGATTGCATTGACCGGCTGCGCCATCGCCAAGCCTCGCACGGACGATCCGTGGGAGAGCTTCAACCGCAAGACCTACGCCTTCAACATGGCCGTGGACAAGGTGACGCTGCGCCCCGCGGCCAAGGCCTATCGCAAGGTGACCACGCCGCCGGTGCGCGAGCACATCAACAACTTCCTGAGCAACATCCAGCTGCCGGTGACCGTGGCCAACGACCTGCTGCAGGCCCGGCCCAAGCAGGCGCTGGAAACCAGCGGGCGCTTCCTGATCAACCTCACGCTCGGCTTCCTGGGCTTTTTCGACCCGGCCACCCAGCTCGGCATCCCGCAGGACGACAACGATTTCGGCGTCACCCTGGCCCGCTGGGGCGTTCCCGACGGCCCGTACCTGATGCTGCCCTTCCTGGGCCCCACGACCCCGCGCGACTTCTGGCGGATCCCGGTGGACGGCTACTTCTTCGATCCGCTGTCGATCTACGCGCGCAAGCACAGCTACCCGTATGGGCAGGAATACCTGCCGGAACTGGCCTACATGATCACGCTGCGCTCACGCGCCCTGGATGCCGAAAGCTTCCTGGAATCGGCCTACGACCCCTACGTGTTCCTGCGTGACGCCTACCGGCAACGCCGCCTGTACAAGGTCTACTACGGCAATCCCCCGGCCGAGATCATCGAGCGCATGCAGGGACTGGACGAGGACAATTTCGATCCCGAAAAGCTGCTGGAACAGCAGCACGCCTGGGAAAAGAAGCACGGCATGGGATCGGCCAGCCGGGGAAACCGTACCGACACGCCGGCCCAGCCGGCACCGGCAGCCCGTCGTTCCAGCGGAAGCTGAACCGGAGCGTCGCGAGCCTCGTGCGCCGGCCCGCTCAGGCCGCGAGCAGGGATTCGACCTCGCACACCCGCGCCAACGCCAGGAGATCCTCGGGCGGATGCACCACCCGCAGCGACCCGCCGTTGCGCCTGGCGGCGGCCATCACGGCCAGCACGCAGGCCAGCCCGGCGCTGTCCACGCGGGCCACGCCGCCCAGGTCGAGGACGTCGTGATGCGCACCGGCCAGTGCGTCGCGGGGGGCCGGCCCGGGGCGCCCCGCCCCGAAGAACACCAACAAGACCCCCCCCGCCCCCCGGGGGGGCGGCCCGG
>CAZMMO010000425.1:1663-1968 GCA_964567365.1 uncultured Rhodanobacteraceae bacterium
GGGCCCCCGCCGCCGTGGTCGTGGTCGGGTTTCGGCGCCCGCCCCGGGGGGCGGCCGGCGCCCCCACCGGCCCCCGCCGCGGTATCGAACACCAGATCGCCGCTCACGGCCAGCGTGGACGGCGACCGGTTCTCGATGCGGACCTCAGGTGCTGGCACCGCCATCTTCCTTCTGCATCTGGTCCAGCGCCTTGCCGCCCTGCTTCTCCAGCCGCTGGATCAGGCCGTCGAGGCCTTCCTTGCGGATCTCGGCATCCACCTGGTTGCGGTAGTTGGTGATGTAGGAGATGCCCTCGATGATCACGT
>CAZMMO010000426.1:0-1958 GCA_964567365.1 uncultured Rhodanobacteraceae bacterium
ACGGGCTCAAGGCTCATGGAACGCTGATGCCGTCGCGCCCGGGTGCGCTCCTACAACAACAGCAGCGTCTATGTCCGGGATCGACCCCAGGGGGCTCAGCCGGCGGGTGGCGCCTGCAACAGGCCGGCCGCCTCGGCGGCGTCCGCCTGGATGGTCTTCAGGTCATCGGACTGCAATCCCGACTGCGCCTGGTCCAGGGCCTGCTGCAGGCGGCCGTGCAGGACCTTGTTGCCCATGCTGTCGGCAAGCGCGCCCTGGCCCTTGCCCTTGCAGGGATTGCCGGCCTTGGCGTCGAAATCGGTACCCGTGGGTCCTTCCAGGCAATTGACCACATGATGCAGATGGGTGTGGGCCATCTCCACCGATTGTGCCCCCTGCGCCATCAGGGCATGGGCATGCGCCGTCGCGGCCTCGTTTTGTGCCGCTCCGGCCGGTTGCGAGTGCATGGGCTGCGATTGCATGGGACGTGACTGCATCGGCTGCGACGGTGTGGGTTGTGTCTGTGTGGGTTGCGACGGTGTCGTTTGCGCCGCGGCGAGGGCGGGCAATGCGGATGCCGCCAGCCCGATGGCAAGGAAAGTCGACAAGCGTGTCATCTTCAAGCCTCCGGTTGCAGGGGCCTCCAGTGTACGCCGCACCCGCGCGGGAAACTGAATTTGTCCTCACCCGATGATCCGGTGCATTGCGGTTCATCTTCTGCCAAGATGTGGCCCATTTTTGCGGATGCCCATGCATTCGCGGTCCTCGACTCCAACAGGGCAGTGCGTATATGACCAGCAATTCCTCGATTCGCCGCGACGTCGGCGCATGGGCACTGATGTTCACCGGCCTGGGCTCGATGATCGGCTCGGGCTGGCTGTTCGGCGCCTGGCGCGCGGCGCAACTGGCCGGGCCCGGCGCCATCTGGGCGTGGATCATCGGCGCCATCATCATCATGACCATCGCCCTGACCTATACCGAACTGGGCGCGTTGTTTCCCGAGTCCGGCGGCATGGTGCGCTACGGGCATTATTCGCACGGTTCGCTGGTGGGGTTCATCGCCGCCTGGGCCAACTGGATCGCCATCGTCTCGGTGATTCCCATCGAGGCCGAGGCCTCGGCGCAGTACATGTCGTCGTGGAAATGGGAGTGGGCGCACAACCTGTACCACGTCACGCCCGCCGGACACGGCGAGCTGAGCACCGCCGGCCTGCTGATCTCCGCCCTGCTGGTGGTCATCTATTTCCTGCTCAATTTCTGGAGCGTGAAACTGTTCGCCCGCTCCAACACGGTGATCACCATTTTCAAGATGATCATCCCCGCCGCCACCGCCCTGCTCCTGATCGCCAGCGGTTTCGATGCGCACAACTTCAGCGTCGGCATCCACGGCGGCGCGCACTCGACCGATTTCGCCGCGGTGCTGACCGCCGTGGCCATCGCCGGCATCGTGTTCAGCTTCAACGGCTTCCAGAGTCCGGTGAACCTGGCCGGCGAGGCGCGCAACCCGGGCAAGACGATTCCGTTCGCGGTGATCGTCTCGATCCTCCTGGCCACGGCCATCTACGTGCTGCTGCAGATCGGCTACATCGGCGCCGTGCCGCGCGAGATGCTGGCCGACATCGGCTGGCACGGCATCAACTTCTCCTCGCCCTTCGCCGATCTGGCGATGATCCTGGGCCTGCAGTGGCTGGCTTTCCTGCTGTTCGTCGACGCGGTGGTCAGCCCCAGCGGCACCGGCATGACCTATACCGCGACCACCGCGCGCATGATCTACGGCATGGAGCGCAACGGCACCCTGCCGAAGCTTTTCGGACGCATCCATCCCCGCTACGGCGTGCCGCGCCCGGCGATGTGGCTGAACCTGGTGGTGAGCTTCATCTTCCTGTTCTTCTTCCGCGGCTGGGGCACGCTGGCGGCGGTGATCTCGGTCGCCACCATCATCTCCTACCTGACCGGCCCGGTCAGCGTCATGACCCTGC
>CAZMMO010000427.1:0-1956 GCA_964567365.1 uncultured Rhodanobacteraceae bacterium
AGTCGCCGCGGCGCTCCTTGCGGATCACCGATTCGTACACCTTGCCGGTGGTGATCGAATGGCGCCCGGACAGGCGCGTACGCACGAAACGCTCGTAATGGCCCAGGTCCAGGTCCGTCTCGGCCCCGTCGTCGGTCACGTAGACTTCGCCATGCTGGTACGGGCTCATGGTGCCCGGATCGACGTTGATGTAGGGATCGAGCTTCATCAGCGTCACGTCCAGACCACGCGCTTCCAGAAGCGCGGCCAGCGAAGAGGCCGCGATGCCCTTGCCAAGTGAGGACACCACGCCGCCGGTAACGAAAATCAGGGGGGTCATGAACAAAGCCCAGGCTGGTAAAGCCTCATTCTACAGATTCGCCGCCCGGGCTGCACCGGCAACTTGCCGCCGCGCCATGACAAATTTGGGCAAATTTGGGGACGGAGGGAATTAAATTCTTGTTTCCCGGAGCAGATCCAAGAGTGCCATACATCGCGCAACAAGAATTTAATTCCCTCCGTCCCCATTCTCGCCGCCGACTGATGGCCTAGAATACCCGTCCACGGTGCCCCGGCGCCGCCCTCCCCCACTCGAGAAAATCGCCCATGACCCTGGATCGTGCAGGCCTGCAGGCCCTGATGGAAATCACCGCTCGCCCGGAGCTGGTCTTCGTTCGCGGCCAGGGTTCCTGGATCGAGGACCAGGACGGCAAACGCTATCTGGATTTCATCCAGGGCTGGGCCGTCAACTGCCTCGGGCACAATCCCCCGGCGATTCTCGCGGCGCTGGCCGAACAAGCGCATGCGCTGCTCAATCCCTCGCCGGCCTTCTACAACCAGCCCTCCATGGACCTGGCCCGCAGGATCGTCGAATCCTCCTGCTTCGACCGCGTGTTCTTCGCCAACAGCGGTGCCGAGGCCAACGAAGGCGCGATCAAGCTGGCGCGCAAATGGGGGCAACTGCATCGCGAGGGCGCCTTCAGGATCATCACCTTCGACCACGCCTTCCACGGCCGCACCCTGGCCACCATGTCGGCCTCGGGCAAGCCCGGCTGGGACCGCAAGTTCGCGCCGCAGGTGGACGGTTTTCCCAAGGCCGACCTGAACGACATCGGCTCGGTCGAGGCGCTGGTCGACGCGCAGACGGTCGCGGTCATGCTCGAGCCGGTGCAGGGCGAGGCCGGGGTCATTCCCGCCGCCGCCGATTTCCTGCGCGAGTTGCGCGCGCTGACCCGCAAGCACGACCTGCTCCTGATCGTGGACGAGGTCCAGACCGGCATGGGTCGCACGGGACGCCTGTACGCCCACCAGCATGCCGGCATCGAACCGGACATCATGACCCTGGGCAAGGGCATCGGCGGCGGCGTCCCGCTGGCCGCGCTGTGCGCCACCGAGGCCGTCAGTTGTTTCGAGCACGGCGACCAGGGCGGAACCTACAACGGCAATCCGCTGATGACTGCCGTCGGCGTGGCGGTCTTCGACGCGCTGACGGCGCCCGGTTTCCTGGAATCGGTGCAGGCCCGCGGCAAGCAGTTGAGCGACGGCTTGAACGCCCTGTCCGACCGCTGGGGCATGCGCGGCGAACGCGGCCTGGGTCTGCTGCGCGCGCTGATGCTCGACGACGACCGCGGTCCGGCCCTGGTCGAGGCGGCGCGCAAGCGTGCGCCCGAGGGCCTGCTTTTGAACGCGCCACGCGCCGACCTGCTGCGCTTCATGCCGGCGCTGAACACCAGCGCCGAGGAGATCGACACCATGCTGACGTGGCTGGACGACCTGGTGGCGCAAACCCGCGGCTGAAACGCCTTTTTGTAGGAGCGCACCCGGGCGCGACGGGCTCAAAATCCATTCAACGCTGATGCCGTCGCGCCCGGGTGCGCTCCTACAATAAAGGACAATGCGGCAATCGCATTAGGCCTGCGGGCGCATGTAGGGGAACAGCAGCACGTCGCGGATGGAGTCGGCGTTGGCCAGCAGCAT
>CAZMMO010000428.1:0-1954 GCA_964567365.1 uncultured Rhodanobacteraceae bacterium
CCGGCGTCAACACGCTGTTCAACGGCCTGCTCAACACGCCCGGCTTCGACAAGCTGGATTTTTCCGCGCTGCGGATGACGCTCGGTGGCGGCATGGCCGTGCAGCGCGCGGTGGCCGAGCGCTGGAAAAAGACCACCGGCTGCACCCTGGCCGAGGCCTACGGCCTGACCGAGACCTCGCCGGCGGTATGCATCAACCCGCTGGACCTTGACGAATACAACGGTTCGATCGGCCTGCCGATCTCGTCCACCGACGTGGCCATCTGGTCCGAGGACGGCCAGGCCCTGCCTGCCGGCGAGGTCGGCGAGCTGATGGTCCGGGGACCGCAGGTCATGAAGGGGTACTGGAACCAGCCGCGGGAAACGGCCAAGGTGCTCACGCCGGAGGGCTGGCTGCACACCGGCGACATCGCGCGCATGGACGAGGACGGCTACGTCTACATCGTCGACCGCAAGAAGGACATGATCCTGGTGTCCGGCTTCAACGTCTACCCCAACGAGATCGAGGACGTGGTGATCCGGCACCCCAAGGTGGCCGAGGTGGCCGCCGTGGGCATGCCGGACGAGCATTCCGGCGAGGTGGTGAAGCTGTTCGTGGTGAAAAAGGACGCCTCGCTGACCGCCGACGAACTCAAGCAGTTCTGCCACGACGAATTGACTGGCTACAAGCGCCCCAAGGCGATCGAGTTCCGCGACGAACTGCCCAAGAGCAACGTCGGCAAGATCCTGCGCCGCGAGTTGCGTGAGGAAGAAACGAAAAAGGCCGATACCCCGTCGTAGGAGCCTGCCCTGCAAGCGATTGCTGATGTGCCGAACAATCCGCCATCACCTGCAGGGCGGGCTTCTACAAAAAATCGCCGGGAGCGATTTTCGATGCCGCGCAATGGCGGGCACGGATCAATCGTCGCTCCAGGTTTCCAGCCTGTCGGCATAGCCTCCCAGCAGGCTCCACAGCGCCTGCTGCTTGTCTTCCGGGATCCGGCTGTAGGCCATGCCCAGCCAACGCTCGGACAGGCGTGCCACCGTGGCATCCAGGTGGATATGCAGGTTTTGCCCGAAGATCATGTCCAGTACCCAGGTCTGGCCCGTCTGTCCCTGCCATTTGCGCGGGCGGCGCAGGAGCACACCCGTGGCGGAGATGTCTTCCAGTTCCGTGGCAAACGATTCCCCGCCACGGCTCATCAGCACGGTGGTCTCGATGCGCATGCGCGCATGCCGCACTCCCTTGCCCGACGATGCGTCACAATCTTTCCCGCCTGCCATGTCCTTGCACTCCATCATGAGGTCATTGTTCGTCAACGAGACCTCAAGCAAATTCCGGGCCAATCATGCCATCCATCTGCCCGAAGCACGACCACGCCGCCCTGCCCGCCCGTTTGCACCAGCCGTGCGCCGGCCGCGTGAACCTCAGGGGCACGATCCGGAATGTGGACATGCCGCGTCAGTTTATGCCGCTCCAAGGCCACCGGCCCCGGCATCGGGCAAACGCCACGAAGACTGGACTTGCGCCCCTTTCGGCGCTAGGATTTCATTCTACGGGTGGGTCCTGAACCAATCATCGGTCAAGCCGGCGGCGACACGGCTGATACTCCGCCTGATTGCGCAACAGACAACAAGACCTCACAGCGCGGAGCATCCGTTCCGCGCCTGACGGGGCATCGTTCTCGGCATCCGGGGCATGACCCGTCGGGCGCCGGCCACATCGGTTCTCCCTTCCCCCGCGCGGCAAGGCGGTGACGGGGCATTGCTACCCGCGGGACGGTAGCCCGACTGCGCCAAACACACTCCGGCCCGGGTGCCGGATCCAAGTCCATACAGCCAATAGAGTCGATACGCTCTGATGAGCTCCGAACCAGTCGAGTCGAACGAGCCGGCGTCAGCACCAGGCATGTTTGTTCCGGTTCCCCAGCAGCAGGAAATGCCGCTGGCGATCGTGCGTGGCCAGCCGGTGCTGG
>CAZMMO010000429.1:0-1949 GCA_964567365.1 uncultured Rhodanobacteraceae bacterium
TCCTGGTCGAGGGCGATTCGGCCGGCGGCAGCGCCAAGCAGGCGCGCGACAAGGACTATCAGGCCATCCTGCCGTTGCGCGGCAAGATCCTCAACACCTGGGAAGTCGAATCCGGCTCCGTGCTCGCCTCCGAGGAGGTGCACAACCTTGCCATCGCCATCGGCTGCGACCCAGGCAAGGACGACATCAGCGGATTGCGCTACAACAAGATCATCGTGCTGGCCGATGCCGATTCCGACGGCCTGCACATCGCCACCCTGCTCTCGGCCCTGTTCCTGCGCCATTTCCCGGCCCTGGTGCGCGAGGGCCACGTGTTCGTGGCCATGCCGCCGCTGTTCCGCGTGGACGTGGGCAAGCAGGTGTTCTACTGCCTGGACGAGGACGAAAAGAGCCTGCTGCTCAAGCGCATCGAGCGCGAGAAGATGAAGGGCGCGGTGCACACCACGCGCTTCAAGGGCCTGGGCGAAATGAACCCCTCGCAACTGCGCGAATCGACGATCCACCCCGATACCCGCCGCCTGGTGCAGCTGACCGTGGACGACAGCGAAGGTACGATGCGGCTGATGGACCTGCTGCTGGCCAAGAAGCGTTCGTCCGACCGCAAGGCCTGGCTGGAAGAAAAAGGCGACCTGGCCACCCTGCAAGTCTGAACCACCCCGACACCTCCCCCGTGCCGGAGCGCACCTGGGCGCGACGGCATCAGCGTTCCATGAAGCCTCACGCCGGTCGCGCCCTGGTGCGCTCCTACACACAACACACACATACACAACACATCGGTTCGTCACATGCATACCTGGACCCGCCACTGCCTGGACATTCTCGCCGCCGAAGCCGGACGTTCCGCCGACACCCACCTGATCCGCGTGGACCTGCCGGGATTCCCCGGCATCCCGCTGTATTTCAAGGACGAATCGGCCCATCCCACCGGCAGCCTCAAGCACCGCCTGGCGCGCTCGCTGTTCCTGTACTCGATCTGCAACGGCTGGCTGACCGAAGGCAAGTCGGTGGTGGAAGCCTCCAGCGGCAGCACGGCGATCTCCGAGGCCTACTTCGCGCGCCTGCTCGGCCTGCCTTTCACCGCCGTGGTGCCGCGCCATACCTCGCGCGACAAGCTGGCGCTGATCGAGCGTTTCGGCGGCCGCATCCACCCGGTGGACGGCACCGACATCTACAGCGAGGCCGATCGCCTGGCGCGCGAGTGCAACGGCCACTACATGGACCAGTTCACCCATGCCGAGCGCGCCACCGACTGGCGCGGCAACAACAATATCGCCGAATCCATCTTCCGGCAGATGGCGCGCGAACCCGACCCGATGCCGCGCTGGATCGTGGTTTCGGCCGGCACCGGCGGCACCTCGGCCACCCTCGGCCGCTACATCCGCTACGCCGCCGGGCGCAGCGAAGGCACTCGGTTGTGTGTGGTCGACCCGGAAAATTCCGTCTTCCTCGACTATTACCGCAGCGGCAACACCAACCTGCGCCTCGAATGCGGATCGCGCATCGAGGGCATTGGCCGTCCGCGCGTGGAACCCTCGTTCATTCCCGCCGTCATCGACCGCATGATCCGTGTCCCCGATGCCGCGACCATGGCCGCCCTGCGCGTGCTCGAGCGCCTGCTGGGACGGCGCTGCGGCGGTTCCACCGGCACCAACCTCGTCGGCGCGCTGGAGCTGATGTGCGAAATGCGCGGCCATGGCGAGGCCGGCCCCGTGGTCACCCTGATCTGCGACGACGGCAACCGCTACGTCGACACCTATTACAACGATGCCTGGCTCGCCGGGGAAAACCTGGACGTAGCCGGCCAGCAAGCGCGCCTGGAACAGATACTGGAAAGCGGCACCTGGACGTAGGACGTAGAGCGGACAACGTCCACTCTGTGCATGGGCATCCGACACCTTGCGAAATTTGCCTCAAACCTCGATTTTCGCGCCCTCGCCCCTCGCCCCTCG
>CAZMMO010000430.1:0-1947 GCA_964567365.1 uncultured Rhodanobacteraceae bacterium
TCCATCACCGACGGCGCCTACGCGACCACCCTGGCGCATCCCTGGCCGCAGCAACTGTCCGCCATCGCCAACGGCCGGCCCGGACAACCCGGGGTCGCCGTCGTCAATGCCGGCATCAGCGGCAACGAGCTGACCACCGACCAGCTGCGCTATCCCATCAACGGCATGTCGGGGCTGAAGCGTTTCGAGCGCGACGTCATCGACCAGCCCGGGGTCACGGACGTCATCGTGCTGTTTGGCGCCAACGACATCGAGCGCGGCCTGGACGCGGCGAGCCGGGCCCGGGGCGTGCTTGCCGGCGACTTCATCGCCAGCCTGCGCATGCTGGCCGACGTCGCCCATGCCCACCACCTGCGTATCTATGTCGGCACCATCACGCCCTTTGCCGGTTTTCCGGAGTGGTACACACCGGAGCGGGAAGCCGTGCGGATGCAGATCAACCACTGGATCCGCCACACCGACGACATCGACGGTTTCGTGCCTTTCGCCAAGGCCCTGAGCGGGCCCTACACGCCCTCGCCGCTGGCGGCCGAGCACCATCCCCTGCCGCCCGGCATCGCCTCCGCTTGCGCCGGCGACGCCGGCCTGCACCCCGATGACCTGGGCTACACGGTCATGGGCACGCTGGCCTACAACACGCTCTTCCACGCCCACCTCAAGCCGGCCAAAGCCTGCCACTGAGTACCTCGCAGCCACCCCCTTCTCGCCTCGGTACACGCCAGCATCGTGTAGGAGCGCACCCGGGCGCGACGGGCTCAAAACCCATTGAACGCTGATGCCGTCGCGCCCGGGTGCGCTCCTACATTCGAGCATCCATTGCCGCGCTTCAATGCGGGTGCGCGATGCGCAGCAGCATCACGTCATGGCTGGCGAGGCCGACGGGAAGCTCGTCGCTCAACGTAACCGTCTTGTGTGCCCACAGGTCGCGCGCCTGCTGCGGTCCGTGCAGGCCCAGGCGCGCCAGGTCGAGGTGGAACGGACGCACGTCGCGGTCCGGACCGACGTTGAAAATGGCCACGGCCAGCGCGCCATCGGCCAGGTGGCGCGTCCACACCTCCATCTCGCCTTCGCTGTAGGCACGCGTGCCCTGCTGACCCAGCGGATCCTGGTCGACGGCGATGACCTCGCGGTTGGTGAGGATCTTCGCCACGCCCGGCCTCATGTGCGCCAGGTCGTTGCCGGCCATCAACGGCGCCGCCAGCATCGCCCACCAGGTGAAGTGGGAGCGGTCCTCGGCCAGCGTCAGGTCGCCGTTGCCCACTTCCAGCATGTCCGGATCGTTCCAGTGGCCGGGACCGGCATGCGAAGCCAGGCCGTCCTGCGCCTCGGCGATGGTGTAGATGCGGTTCCAGTTCGGCTTGATGTCGCCGGTCGTGCGCCACAGGTTGCCGCCCACCTTGGCGCCCCATTCCCACACGGCGTCCCAGCCGTAATTGCACAACGAATAGACGATCGGTCGGCCGGTGGCCGCGAGCGCCGCGTGCATTTTGGCGTAGGCCTCGCGCATCATGCGCATCCGTGCCTTGCGGTCGTGCGGGTAGCGCTTTTTCATGACGTCACGCAGGCCGCACAGATCGTATTTGAGGTAATCGACGCCCCACTTGGCATAGGTCCGGGCATCCTGTTGCACATGCTGCCACGAGCCGGCGTAACCGCCGCAGGTGGTCGGCCCCGGCGAACTGTAGATGCCCAGCTTCAGGCCGCGCGCGTGCACGTAGGCGGCCAGCGCCTGCATGTCCGGGAAACGCTTGTTGGGGTGGATGCGGCCATCGGGCCCGCGCTTGCCCTGCCAGGTATCGTCGATGACGATGTACTTGTAGCCGGCGTCGCGCATGCCGCTGGACACCATGGCATCGGCCGCCGCGCGGATGTCGGCGGCCGTCACCTTCCAGCCGAAATAATTCCAGCTGTTCCAGCCCATCGGCGGGGTGGCGGCCAGTTTCGGCG
>CAZMMO010000431.1:0-1927 GCA_964567365.1 uncultured Rhodanobacteraceae bacterium
ATTCCGGCTCCAAGTCATGGCCGGCAGGACGCGGCCATGAGCGCCACAGCCCCCACTCCCGCCAGCAGCGAACTCCTCAGCGCCACCTTCGTGTTCTCGCTGATCCTGCACGGCGTGCTGATCCTCGGCGTGACGTTCGCGATCGCCCGGCCCAGGCCGCACCTGCCCACGCTGGACGTCACCCTGGTCCACACGGCCAACCGGCAGGCTCCCGAGCAGGCCGACTTCCTGGCCCAGGCCGACAACGCCGGCGGCGGCAACCGCGACAAGGCGCACCTGCCCTCGCAGCCGGTCTCCGGCCTGCTGCCGACGGCGACCCATGGCCTGACGCCACGCCCGCTGTCTCCCAGCGCGCCGGCACCCAGCCCGGCCAGCGGGCCGCACCGCATCACCACCACGGCCCCCGCCACTTTTGCGGTCCGCAGCCAGGACAACCGCAAGCGGCACGATGCCCAGCCGCGCCCGCGGGCCGAGACCGACCTCGCGCGGCGTACGGAAATGGCCCGGCTGGCCGCCGAGATCGATGCCGCCTCGGAAGCCTACGCCAAGCGCCCGCGCAAGAAGTTCATCTCGGCCAATACCCGCGAATACGCCTACGCCGCCTACATGCGCGCCTGGGCGCGCAAGGTCGAGCGCGTGGGCACGCTCAACTTTCCCGACGCGGCACGCACCGGCAGGCTCAACGGCAACCTCATCCTCACCGTGGGCCTGAACCGCGACGGCTCCATCCACAGCATCGACGTCATCCAGAGCTCCGGGCGCAAGGTACTCGACGACGCGGCCATCCGCATCGTGCGCATGGCCGCGCCCTTCCCGCCCATCCCCCGTACCGGGGAAAAGGTAGACGAGTTGTATATCACCCGCACCTACCAATTCCTGCGCGGCGGCAAGCTGCGCACGCACTGAATGCGGCACGCCCGGGCCTGCCGCCGCCGGCAAGCGGTTACAATGCACCCATGGACTCCTCCAGCAACCTCGCCGGCCATTTCCTGATCGCCATGCCGGGCATGGGCGACCCCAATTTCGCACGCGGGGTGACGCTGGTGTGCCAGCACACCGAGGAGGGCGCCATGGGTCTGGTGGTCAACCGGCTGTCGGACTTCATGCTCGGCGACGTGCTCCAGCAGATGCAGCTCGAGTGCACGCTCGAGGAAGTCAACCAGTTGCCCGTCCTGCGCGGCGGACCGGTCCAGCCCGAGCGCGGCTTCGTGCTGCACGACGGCGAGCGCGCATGGGAGGCCAGCTACCGCATCAACGCCGAGTGGGCCGTGACCACCTCGCGCGACATCCTGGTGGCGACGGCGGCCGGCGAAGGCCCCGAGCGCATGACCGTGGCGCTGGGCTATGCCGGCTGGGGTGCCGACCAGCTCGACCGGGAAATCCGCGACAACGCCTGGCTGACCGCGCCGGCCGACAGCCGCATCGTGTTCGACACTCCGCTGGGACAACGCTGGAGCGAGGCGGCCCGCCTGGTCGGCATCGACGTCAGCCAGCTTGCCGGCTATGCCGGCCACGCATGAGTTGCGCACTGGGGTTCGACGTCGGCACGCGCCTGATCGGCGTGGCCGTAGGCAACACCCTCAGCGCCAGCGCCCAGCCGCTGGACGTGGTCGCCGTCCGCCAGGATCAGCCCGACTGGCAACGCCTGGACGCCCTGCGGCGCGAATGGCAACCGGACCTGCTGGTGGTCGGCCTCCCGCTGACCCTTGACGGCGACGAGCAGGCCATCACCCGCGTGGCACGCCGCTTCGCCGCCCAGGCCGGTGAACGCTACCGGCTGCCCGTCCGGCTGGTCGACGAACGCCATTCCTCGCAGGAAGCCGCGCGCCGCTTCGCCCATGCCCGCGCCGCCGGAACCCGCCGCCGGCGCGATGCGGACAAGCTCGACGCCATGGCCGCCGTGGTGATCCTGGAATCCTGGCTGGCC
>CAZMMO010000432.1:0-1916 GCA_964567365.1 uncultured Rhodanobacteraceae bacterium
GCGCTCGGTCCCCTGGACGAGCGCCAGGTGTTCGGCAAAAGCATCTTCCTGTTCGACGGCGTGGAGCGGGCGCGACTGGAGGCGCTGGGCGAGATCCGCCGGCCCTCCGTCAGCGACCTGTTCGTCGCCACCATGAAGGACACCTACGCATGAAGACTTTCTACTGGCTGCTCAAGCGCGAATTCTGGGAGCACCGCGGCGGCTTCCTGTGGGCTCCCGCCGTCACCGCGGCCGTCGTGGTCGCCATCGACATCCTGCTGCTGATCGGCGACGCGGTATCGGGCGGGCACCGCCTGTACGGCGACGGCCTGACACAATACCTTGCCCACGGCGACCCACACCAGCTGAAGATGTTCGGTGCGCTGCTGGACATCATGGCGCTGATGCCGGCGAGCATCATCTGCATCGTCCTGTTCTTCGTGCTGCTCTCCTATTGCATGAAGACCCTGTCCGCGGACCGCGCGGACCGCAGCATCCTGTTCTGGAAGTCGCTGCCGGTCTCGGACACGGCCACCATTCTCTCCAAGGTGGCCAGTGCCGTGGTGGTGGCCCCGGTGATCGCCGCCATCATGGGCACGATCGGCTACCTCCTGACCCTGCTGGTTCTTTCCATCGGCGCCACCTTCCATGGCGTCGGTTTCGGCCAGGCCCTGTGGACGCTGACCCGGCCCGGGCATGTCGTCGCCGCCCTGTGGGCCACGCTGCCGATCTACATGGTCTGGATGCTGCCCGCGGTCGGCTGGCTGATGCTGTGCTCGGCCTGGGCCGGAGGCAAGGTCACCCGCTGGGCCATCGCGGTGCCCTTCGGCCTGGGCGCCGTCTTTTCCTGGTTCGGATTTTTCGGTTCGGCCGGCGGATTTTCCGCCTGGTTCTGGAACAAGATCGCCCTGCGCATCGTGTTCGGCATCCTGCCCGGAAGCTGGTTCTGGCTGGACGGCCATCACGGCCCGGACATGTTCATCCGCATCCACGGCGACGGCTCGACGTGGTCGATGCTGGGTTCGCACCCATTCGATCCGATCGAGAAGCTCAACTATCTGATATCGGCGCAATACCATCTGTTCCTGACCCCCGAGTTCCTGTGGGGCGCGCTGGCCTGCGCCGGCATGGTCGCCATCGCCATCTGGCTGCGACGCTGGCGCACCGAACTGTAGACTGGAACACACCAACTGCCTGGGGATTTTTCCACATGAAAAAACGGACACGACTCGCCGGCCTTGCCGTCGCCATTGCCCTGTCCCTGCTCCTGGTCGCCTGCCATGGCGGTCAGGACGTCAGCATCGACGGCCGCAGCATCACCCTGCACGCGTCCGGGGCGCCCACGGCCACCATCACCTCGCAAGGCAGCCTCAGCGTCGGATCGAAGCTGGTCGATACTTCACCCGACGAGCGCCAGCTGCTGGTCCGTTACTACGACGACGTCGTGGCCATCCACAAGGGTGCCGAAAACATGGAGAAGGCCGGCGTGGCCATCGCCGGCAAGGCCCTGCACCTGGCCGGCCATTCCATCGGCAAGAGCGTGGGCCTGGCCTCCGGCAGCTCAGCCGCCGACCAGGCCCGGGCCCAGGCCGTGGAAAACGCGGGACAAGAGATCGGGCGCAAGGGAAAACACCTGTGTGACAAGGTCCACCAGGCCGAGACTCTGCAATCCACCCTGGCCCGCCGCATCCCCGCCTTCCAGCCCTATGCGCGGCTGGACCCGGCACCCGGTGTGCAGTGCGACGGCGGGGTAACGGTGCTCTGACCGGCCGCGATATCCACCCGTGTAGGGGACCTCGAATAACCCCGTCACCCCAGCGAAAGCTGGGGTCCAGCGTCTTTAAACCCTTGAAGCCAAAGGCACTGGATTCCTGCCTTCGCACACTACTGTCCGGAATAAATCATCAGAGTCCGTTCGCCCTGAGGTATCGAAGGGC
>CAZMMO010000433.1:0-1914 GCA_964567365.1 uncultured Rhodanobacteraceae bacterium
GTCAAGCGGGCGTTTCAAAAGAGGGATCAAACGGCAAACGCTGCCGCCATCAGATCCTGTTCGGCTTTCGGAATCTCCAATGCGACGGCTTCGCGCCTCCAGCCCGATACGACGGTTCGCACCTCCTGCACGATGTGATCGGCATCCTTGCTTGTCAGGCCGTAGTCCCTTGCAGTGGCAAGCGCGATGTCCACGTCGCAATGGGTATCGATCTCATTGATGGCGAGGGTCAGTTCCTTGCGGTCCGGAACTGGATTGATGTCGTATGCGGGCGACAGGCGCAGCCCGTCAGGTGTCAGCAGGAACCCATGGTTGCGCAGGTGGTCGTCGGTGTTGTGGATCAGGATGTTGAACACGACCCGCCGGAACAGTTCCGTGCAGTCGGTTTGGGTCGCCGCTCCCCTTGATTGCAACAGGTCGACCAGTTCCAGATAACTGGCGCCGGGTTCGCCGTCACGGCGTTGCGTGAGCGTCATCGCCGAAACGAAGGCGTGCCGTTGCCCCTCGACAGTACGGTCAAAGCGCTGGACCAGGAATGTCGCACCGGAAGCGGCGCCGAACCGCAGGGCGCGTGCCGGCGGAACGTCGATCCCGGCTTTTTTTGCCAATCGGTGCGCGACCAGTTCCCACGCGCCCACATCGTGGGTATCGGACATGCTTGGGAACTTGGCGATGCACAAGCGGCCGTCGTCATCACGGACGGATGCTTTGGGCCGCGCGCCGCCCAGGGAGGAGCCTGGTGCGATGAGTTGCGCCAGCCAACGCGTGTCCTCGGGTGTGTCGTCCTTCGCGGGTTGCACCTCCAGTTTCAGGCTCGCTGCCTGCAACTCGCGCAGCGAAGCCAGCGGTGGTGCCGCCTGCGCGGCATCATCATCGAGGAAGGCACCATCGTCGCCCCGAAACCGCAGCGCTCCCATCCGCGTCTCGTCGTTGACGCCCAGCAAGTAGTCCCACTCTCCCAGCACGCGTGGTGCGCGTTCTTCCGCGCGTGCACGCGCGCTTTCGCGGCGCTGCATCAACATGCGTCCCCAGCGGTCGGGTGCCGAATCCAGAAAGATGCCGAAATTGGCGCGGCCGGCGGCCGGATATTGCGCACCCCTCACCATGGCAAGCTCGGGATCGAACGCGAACTTCTCCGACAACGCCAGCCATTCGGGGGCGTACTCGAACGAGAAGATCTCGCCTTTGCCACCGTGCTGGCAACGTAGCCAGCCCATGCGCTGAATCCCATCCAGCCATTCGGGATCGGCATGCACCTCGACGGTATCCATGCCGCGGCTCATGGAGGTGACGTCCTCTTGCGCCGCGGCGCGCGGGCACGCTCGCCCAACCCGGCGTCCTGCAGCTTGCGGCCCAACGCGTCGTCGGCGGCCACCTGGCTCAGGTCGTCTTCCAGGCCGAGCGCCTGCAGCACCCGCGCATAGATGCCCAGCGCGACCGCCGGGTCGCCACGTTCGACCCGATACAAGGTTTTGCGGGAAATGCCGGCGCGCTGTGCCACGGTCTCCGCCGTGTAGGCACGCCTCAGGCGAGCCCGGCGGATATGTTCGCCCAGCCCGCGCAGCAAGCGCGCAAGGCGAGGCAGGAGTGAAGGAAGGGTTCTTGGCATAATGAGTTATATATTACTCATAATAGCTTCCAGTGTACAGATAATGACATGTTAGGAATCGCGTCCGGGATGACGGACCTGTTTGGGTGTTGCGTTCAGGTGCACTCCTGGAGGTGAAGGGGGCGGAAATCTGGGGTCAGGTCTTGCTATTCGCCTTTGATGAACGTAACTGGGAGGCATGGCCATGACGTCGCGAGGCGATCAAAAGACAAGACCGACCCTACCAGCTTGCTATCTGTATCTACGGCGCTGTCATCCAAATCGCTGCTTCGCTACGATCAAGGCGTCCAGGTTCTTCCGGGCCA
>CAZMMO010000434.1:0-1913 GCA_964567365.1 uncultured Rhodanobacteraceae bacterium
TGTCGCGCCCGGGTGCGCTCCTACAGACTGTCGCGCCCGGGTGCGCTCCTACAGATCGTCGCGCACGGATGCGCAGATGCCACAGGGAAGGCTGGCCGCTCAGCGGCCGCGCAGGAACAGGCGGTCCAGTTCGTCCAGGCGCAATTGCACCCAGGTGGGGCGCCCGTGATTGCACTGCCCGGAGCGCTCGGTGGCCTCCATGTCGCGCAGCAGCGCGTTCATTTCCGGGATGGTCAGGCGGCGGCCGGCGCGGACGGAGCCGTGGCAGGCCATGGTCGAGAGCAGTTCGTTTTCCAGCTCCTGCAGACGCCGGGAGCGGCCATGCTCGGCCAGTTCGGACAACACGTCGCGGACCAGTTCGGCAGCGTCGGCGCCCTCGAGCAGGGCCGGGATGCGCCGCACCACGACGGCCGACGGGCCGCTGCGGGACAACTCCAGCCCCCAGCCGGCCAGGGCCTCGGCATGCTCCTCGGCGGCGCCGGCCTCGCGGCTGGACACTGCGATCGACAACGGCACCAGCAGCATCTGCGAGCGCAGGTTGCTGGCCGCACGCCCGGCCTTGAGCCGTTCGTAGGTGATGCGCTCGTGGGCGGCATGCATGTCCACCAGGATCAGGCCCTGGGCATTCTCCGCCAGGATGTAGATGCTCTTGAGTTGCGCCAGTGCGTAGCCCAGGGGCGGTACCTCCTGCGCGTCGCCGTCGCCCTCCTCCCGGGTCTGTGCAAGCGAGGCGGACGTGGCCGCCGGCGCGGCGCCGGCCAGGGCCGCGTATTCGCCCAGCGGCGCGTCGCGCACGCCCAGCGCCAGCGGCTTCTGCGCATGCCACGCGCCCGGCCGGCCGCCACCACCGCTGCCACCGCGCGCGGGCATGCCCGGCGCCGCCTCGGCGGCCTGCACATCCGCCGCGCGCAGGCCCTCGGGCAGCCGGCCGGCCGGCAACGAGGCGACGCTGCCGGCACGGGTGTCGGCCAGGGCCTCGTGCAGGTTGCGGAAAAGAAAATCGTGCACCAGGCGCTGCTGGCGGAAACGCACCTCGTGCTTGGCCGGGTGCACGTTGACATCCACGCCGGCCGGGTCCAGCTCCAGGAACAGCACGAACACGGCATGGCGCCCGTGGTACAGCACGTCCGCATAAGCCTGGCGCACGGCATGCGCCACGGTGCGGTCACGCACCATGCGTCCGTTGACGAAAAAGTATTGCTGGTCGGCCTGCGCGCGCGAGGCCGTGGGCAGACCGACCCAGCCGGACAGGCGCAGGCCGGCTCCGGTCTGCTCCACGTGCAGGCTGCGTTGCGGGAATTCCGGACCCAGCACCTCGGCCACGCGCGCCAGCACCGCGGCCTCGTCGCGCGCCGCCCGGAACAGGCGCAGGGGCTTGCCGTTGTGGGACAGGCGAAACTCCACGTCCGCGTGCGCCAGGGCCAGGGTCTTCAGCAGGTCGTCGATGTGCCCCAGCTCGGTACGCTCGCTGCGCAGGAACTTGCGCCGCGCCGGCACGTTGTGGAACAGGTCGCGCACCTCGATGCTGGTGCCCGGCGGATGCTGTGCCGGGCGCGGCCCGGTCACCCCGCCCATGCCCGTCTCGATGCGCATGGCCATGTCCGCGCCAGCGGGGCGCGAGGTCAGGGTGAAGCGCGACACCGACGCCACCGAGGCCAGGGCCTCGCCGCGAAAGCCCATGGTGGCCACGTGTTCGAGGTCGTCGAAGCTGGCGATCTTGCTGGTGGCATGCGAGGCCAGCGCCAGGGGCAGCTCGTCCGCCGCCATGCCCGCGCCGTCGTCGCGCACGCGGATCAGGCGCGCGCCGCCCGCCTCGATGTCCACCTCGATACGCCCGGCCCCGGCATCCAGGCTGTTCTCGACCAGTTCCTTGACCACCGAGGCCGGGCGCTCGATCACCTCGCCAGCGGCGA
>CAZMMO010000435.1:0-1910 GCA_964567365.1 uncultured Rhodanobacteraceae bacterium
GATACGCGAAGCGTACCCTGTGCTGAGCCTGTCGAAGCATCACCACGAACGGTGGAAAGTGTGCCGCCATGGCCATATGCAAAAGGTCCGTTCGCCCTGAGGTATCGAAGGGCAACTGCGTGAAAGCTCGGTGCAGAGGCTCCGTGGAGTTTAAGTAAGCACCATTCGGGTCAGGTACATTTATTGGCGCATGGTATCAGCAGATTGCGAAAATCTCCGGTAATAAATGTACCTGACCCTCGGCAGGCCGGGACATCCCCGTACACTACATGCCACGCTCCGCCTTGATGCGTTCGTAGGCGGCGTTGATCTCGCTGGCACGCTGCTCGGCGCGCCGGCGCAGGTCCTCGGGGAGGTCGCCCATGCGGTCGGGGTGATGCTCGGAAATGAGCTTGCGGTAGGCGCGCTTGACGGCGCGGTCGTCGGCGTCGCGCGACACGCCCAGGATGGTATACGGGTCGGGCCCCGCGGGCGCCCGTTGCGGCGGCGTGTAGCCACCGGCGCCGGCCTGCCAACCCTGCCGGCCGCGGCCGCCGGGCGTCCAGGCATAGCCTTTCATGGCCATCAGCGCCATCAACTCCATTTCGCTGAGGTGCAGGGCGGCCGCCAGCCGCCGCAGCATGGCCATCTTGGCCTCGCTGGGACCTTCGGCCAGCACGGTCTCCACCACCACGTCGACGATGGTGATGGCGTGGTCGCGTCGGCCCGCGGTCCACTGGCGCAACTGCGCCATGGCCGCATCCACGTCGTAACCGGGCTGCTTGCCCTGGTTGAAGCCCGCAATGGCCACGCGACGCTGCTCGGCATCCAGGTTCATGCGCCTCATCAGGCGCTCGGCAACGGCGATCTCCGACTCGCTGACGCGGCCGTCGGCCTTGGCGACCGCGCCCAGCACCGCGAACAGCGGCGCCACGAAATCGCCCACCGGCGGCACGCGCCGGCGCACGCGGGCGCTCGAGGCGATGGCCCAGCCGATGGTCCCGCCGATCAACGCCCCGAAGATGTCGCGCAACAGCAGGTAGCCGATGATCGCGCCAATAATCGCGCCGATCATGGAGCGCACCGCCCCGGCCCTGCGGACCGTGTCGGCATGGCATCCACGGCAGGCAGGCAGACCGCGGCCGGAAAGGCCGGCACCGCGGCCGCCACGGTGGGCGCAAGACAGGATTTCATCGAATATCCGGGCCGAAAAACGGGTCGATTCTACCAGCGCATGGCTCGCAAACCCACGCAGGCGGTTACAATACCCACCCCCGTCGTACCGGAATGCCCGCCGTGACCACCTGCCTCGAACGCGCCGAACTGCCCGGACTGGAAGCCAGCTACCGCGGCAAGGTCCGCGACGTGTTCACCCTGCCCGGCAACCGCCTGCTGATCGTCGCCTCCGACCGCCTGTCCGCCTTCGACGTGATCCTGCCCGACCCGATCCCCGGCAAGGGCGAAATGCTGACGCAGATCTCCAACTTCTGGTTCGGCAAGACGGCGCATCTCATGCCCAACCACCTCACCGGCAACCCCGTGGCCGACGTGCTTCCCGCAGGCACCGACACCGCGTTGTACGCAAAGCGCTCGGTGGTCACCCGGCGCTTGAAGCCGGTGCCGGTGGAGGCCATCGCACGCGGTTACCTGATCGGCTCGGGCTGGAAGGACTACCAGGCCACCGGCTCGGTGTGCGGCATCGACCTGCCGCCGGGGCTGCAGCAGGCCGAGCAGCTGGCCGAACCGATCTTCACGCCCTCGACCAAGGCCGCCAGCGGCACCCATGACGAGAACATCGGCTTCGACCGCATGGTCGCCGAAGTGGGCGGGGAACTGGCCGAGCAGGTGCGCGACGCCACCCTGGCGATCTACCGTTTCGCCGCCACGTACGCCGCCGAGCGCGGCATCCTCATCGCCGACACCAAGCTGGA
>CAZMMO010000436.1:0-1906 GCA_964567365.1 uncultured Rhodanobacteraceae bacterium
ATGGGCGACTGGGTGATGTTCTGGCAGATCCTCAGCGGCCGGCGCAAATTCTGAGGCGTGCGGGCGGCTGCTAAGCTGTCGCTTTTCTTGCAATGAGAGGCATGGCGGCGGGCGTGGAGCAGGAACGTTTTCAGGGCATCGACCGCCTGTACGGCGTCGGCAGCGTGGCGCGCCTGGCCGGCCGGCATGTCTGTGTGGTCGGTATCGGCGGGGTCGGGTCGTGGGCGGTCGAGGCCCTGGCGCGCAGCGGCGTGGGCCGGCTTACGCTGATCGATGCCGACGAGGTGTGCCTGTCCAACGTCAATCGCCAGTTGCACGCGCTCGACGGCAGCTTCGGGCGGGCCAAGGTGCAGGTGATGGCCGATCGCGCGCGTGCCATCCACCCGCACGTGCGGGTGGATGCCGTCGAACGTTTCCTGACTCCGTCCGCGCTTGATGAATTGCTCGATCGCGGCTACGACCTGGTGCTCGATGCCTGCGATGCCTTTCGCGTCAAGGTGGAGATGGCGGCCTGGTGCCGCCGCCGCAAGTTGCCGCTGGTGGTCGTGGGTTCGGCCGGCGGGCGCAGTGATCCCACGCTCATCCGCGTGCGCGACCTCTCGCGCACCGAGCACGACGCCATGCTTAGCCTGATGCGCAAGAAGTTGCGCCAGGATTTCCACTTTCCGCGCAACGCAAAGCGCTATTTCGGCATTCCGGCGGTGTATTCACTGCAGAACGTGCGGTATCCGCAGGCCGACGGCAGCGTGTGCGGCGCGCGCCCGGAGGGCGAGGGCCCGATGGGGCTCGATTGCGGGGGCGGCCTGGGGGCGGCCACCCATGTGACGGCGGCATTCGCTTTCGCGGCGGTTGGCCGGGTGCTGGAAAAGCTTCTGGCCGGATAGGCGGCGGCATGCCGCGCGGCCGCGGGAGGGGGTTGGTGATCCCCCGCGTGCCGCTGGCGCGAATTCGATCCGATTTTCAAGAAGTTGCCCACGGGCAAGGGCCCCGCGCGCCGGCGTGCGTGCGGCTGGCGAATGCGCGGGATGTTGACAATGCGGTTCAGGTTTCTATAGTAGTTGTCCATATGACTACTATTACTGATCGCGACACGTCGCCTGCGCAGTTGCTGCAGCGCCTGGGATTCACCGACTACGAAGCGCAGGCCTATGTGTGCCTGGTCGGGAACGGCGAGCTCAACGGCTACGAGCTGGCCAAGCATTCGGGCATTCCCCGCGCCAATGTCTACGCGGTGCTCGACAAGCTGGTGGAGCGCGGTGCGGTGTTGCAGGTGCAGGCGGGAAAGGGCCGGCGCTATGCCGCCGTGGCGCCGCAGACCTTGCTGCGCGGCATCGGTGCCGACCACGAGCGCGTCCTGACGATGGCGGACCAGGCGCTGGGCGGACTGGCGCAGGCGGCGCGGCCGGCGTCGGTGTTCGACCTGCGCGGAGAACAGTTGCTGAGGCATGCGCTGCAACTGATCGACGCCTGCAAGGAGCGGCTGCTGATCGCCATCCAGCCGCAGGAGGCTGCCGTGCTGGCATCGGCGTTGCGGCAGGCCCGTGCGCGGGGCGTGGACATCGTCACCCTGTGCCTGGAGGCCTGCGGACAACCCTGTGGCGGTTGCCAGGGCCAGTTGCATCGTTGCGACATGGCACCCGCGGACGGCTCGCGCTGGCTGGTACTGGTGGCCGACCGCGGCAAGGCCCTGGTCGGCCGTTTCCACGAATCGATGGGCGAGGGCCTGGTCACGGCCCAGCCCCTGGTGATCGAACTGGCACAAGCCTATGTGCAGCAGAGCCTGGCCCTGGCCATGCTCGGCGATGAACTGGCGGGGCGCTTCGACGGCCTGCTTTCCGCGCAGGCTCGCGGACTGCTGCATCCCGGACGCATCGTGCCCAGGACGCCGGCGTCGCGTTGAATTTCA
>CAZMMO010000437.1:0-1905 GCA_964567365.1 uncultured Rhodanobacteraceae bacterium
ATGGGCGACTGGGTGATGTTCTGGCAGATCCTCAGCGGCCGGCGCAAATTCTGAGCCGTGCGGGCGGCTGCTAAGCTGTCGCATTCCCTTGGAATGAAAGGCATGGCGGCAGGCGTGGAGCAGGAACGTTTTCAGGGCATCGACCGCCTGTACGGCGCCGGCAGCGTGACGCGCCTGGCTGGCCGGCATGTTTGCGTGGTCGGTATCGGCGGGGTCGGATCGTGGGCGGTCGAGGCCCTGGCGCGCAGCGGCGTGGGCCGGCTCACGCTGATCGATGCCGATGAGGTGTGCCTGTCCAATGTCAACCGCCAGCTGCCTGCGCTCGATGGCCATTTCGGGCAGGCCAAGGTGCGGGTGATGGCCGAGCGTGCGCAGGCCATCCATCCGGGTGTGCGGGTGGATGCCCTCGAACGCTTCCTGACCCCGTCCACGCTCGACGAGTTGCTCGATCGCGGCTACGACCTGGTGCTCGATGCCTGCGACGCCTTTCGCGTCAAGGTGGAGATGGCGGCCTGGTGCCGCCGCCGCAAATTGCCGCTGGTGGTCGTGGGTTCGGCCGGCGGACGCACCGATCCCACGCTCATCCGCGTGCGCGACCTCTCGCGCACCGAGCACGACGCCATGCTCAGCCTGATGCGCAAGAAGCTGCGCCAGGATTTTCATTTTCCGCGCAACGCAAAGCGCTATTTCGGCATTCCCGCGGTGTACTCGCTGCAGAACGTGCAGTATCCGCAGACCGACGGCAGCGTGTGCGGCACGCGTCCGGAAGGCGAGGGATCGATGGGGCTCGATTGCGGAGGCGGCCTGGGCGCGGCGACCCACGTGACGGCGGCGTTTGCCTTCGCGGCGGTGGGCCGCGCGCTGGAAAGGCTCCTGACCGCATAGTGGAGCGCTGCGAGGTGCGGCGGACGGCCCCGCGCGCCTCCCGGTGCCTCGCCGTCGGCCCGGATTCATACCTGTTTTCAAGAAGTTGCCCGTGGCGCAAGCGGTTCGCGCAGCGATTGCGCGTGGCCGGCGGCTGCGCGGGAGCTTGACAATTCCGTTCAGGTTTCTATAGTAGTTGTTTATATGACTACTATAACTCACGACACCTCGCCGGCGCAGTTGCTGCAGCGCCTGGGTTTTACCGAGTACGAGGCGCAGGCCTATGTGGGCCTGGTCGAGAACGGCGAGCTCAACGGCTACGAATTGGCGAAGCATTCGGGCATCCCCCGCGCCAACGTCTACGCGGTGCTGGACCGGCTGGCGGAGCGCGGCGCGGTGTTGCAGGTGCAGGCGGGCAAGGGTCGGCGTTACGCCGCCGTGGCGCCGGCGACATTGCTGCGGGGCATCGGTGCCGACCACCAGCGCGTCCTGAAGATGGTGGACCAGGCGCTGGACGGTCTGGCGCAGGCGGCGCGGCCGGCGTCGGTGTTCGATCTGCGCGGGGAACCGTTGCTGAAGCATGCGTTGCAGCTGGTCGACGCCTGCAAGGAGCGGCTGCTGATCGCCATCCAGCCGCAGGAGGCTTCCGTGCTGGCGCCGGCGTTGCAGCAGGCCCGGGAACGGGGCGTGGACATCGTCACCCTGTGCCTGGAGGCCTGCGAGCAGCCCTGCGGCGGCTGCCAGGGCCGGTTGCATCGTTGCGACATGGCGCCCGCGGACGGTTCGCGCTGGCTGGTGCTGGTGACCGACCGCTGCCGGGCCCTGGTCGGCCGTTTCCACGAGTCGGTGAGCGAGGGCCTGGTCACGGCCCAGCCCCTGGTGATCGAGCTGGCGCAGGCCTATGTGCAGCAGAGCCTGGCCCTGGCCACGCTCGGCGATGAACTGGCGGGGCGCTTCGACGGGCTGCTTTCCGCGCAGGCTCGCGAACTGCTGCATCCCGGACGCATCGTGCCCAGGACGCCGGCGTCGCGTTGAATTTCA
>CAZMMO010000438.1:0-1904 GCA_964567365.1 uncultured Rhodanobacteraceae bacterium
CAGGGCGCCAATGGTCTGCGTGCGCCGCGTGATCAGGCTGCGCGCCGCGCCATTGGGCATGTAGTGCAATTGCTGCGCTGCCTGCATGATGCGTTCGTAGGTGTCGCGAGTCACGTTGTCGTGGCCGTTGAGCGCACGCGATACCGAGGCCACCGAAACTCCCGCCGCCTTGGCCACATCCTTGATCGTGACTGCCATGGACACACCCCTCTCGACTTGGTCAAGCTGAATGTAAACGTTTTCATCCAACTTTGCAAACGTTTTCATTCATGTGCTGTAGGGGTTAGGGACGAGGGGCGAGTAGCGGGGGCGCCTTGCTTGAACGCACAAGGGATTGGGGATAGGTAGCGGGGGCGCGAAAATCATTGGCGGAGGAAATTTTGCGGGTATCGGACAGACCGTTCGGGGAGTGTTCGGCCTTTGAATACAGGCCGATCATTCCAGACATGCGCCCCCACTACCCATCCCCAATCCCTTGCACGAACAAGCCGCGGCCCACAAAGAAGCGCCCTCGCTACTCGTCCCTCGCCCCTAATCAGTCCCGCCAGCGGCTTGGTCCGCCACCAGCGTGAAGCGCGCCGAGTCCGTGGCGGTCGAATCGCCACCCACGAACACCTGGAACGCGCCCGGCTCGGTGCCGTAACTCATGTCGGCGCGGTGGAAGGCCAGGTCGGCGGGCGTCAGCGTGAAGGTCACCTCGCGCGACTGGCCGGGGTCCAGCATGACCTTTTTGAAGCCCTTGAGCTGGCGCACCGGCCGGCTGACGCTGGCGACCAGGTCGCGCACGTACAGCTGCGCCACTTCGGCGCCACGCCGCTTGCCGGTGTTGGTCACGCGTACCTTGACCTGCAGCGTGCCATCTGGCGCCAGGCGGTCGCTGGAGAGTTGCACCGGCCCGAAAGCGAACTGCGTGTAGCTCAGGCCGTAGCCGAACGGGTACAGCGGCGCGTTGGGCATGTCGGCATAGTGGGAGGTGTACTCGGGATGCGCCGGGTCCAGCGGCCGCGGGTTGGGCTGATGCGCGTAGTAGAGCGGCACCTGGCCGACGGCACGCGGGAAGGTCATCGGCAGCTTGCCCGAGGGATTGGCGTCGCCGAATAACAGATCGGCCACGGCATTGCCGCCCTCGTCGCCGGGCAGCCAGGCATCCAGAATTGCGGCGACGTGGCCGGCCACCCACGGAATCGCCAGCGGCCGGCCACTGGCCAGCACCACCACCGTCGGCGTGCCGGTGGCCTGGACAGCCTTGATCAGATCCAGCTGATGTCCCGGCAGGTCCAGGTGCGCACGACTGTCGCTTTCGCCGATCATCGACAGGTCCTCGCCCACTACCACCACGGCCACGTCGGCGGCCTTTGCCACGCGCGCGGCGGCAGCGATGCCCGAGGTGTCGTCGCCGTCGACGCTGACGCCCTCGACGTAATCCACCGTGGCCTTCTTGCCCACGGCGGCACGGATGCCGGACAGGATGGATACCACCTCGTCGGCCTTGCCCAGCGCGTGCATCTCGCCCAGCAGGGTTTCCCGGGCATCGGCCAGCGGGCCCAGCACGGCGATGCGACCCTGTTTCGCCAGCGGCAGCACGCCGTCGTTTTTCAGCAGCACCATGGATTCCACCGCGGACTCGCGCGCCAGCTTGCGGTGTTGCGGCGTGGCCAGGATGCGCCTGGCGCGCGCCCGGTCCTTGCCGTAGCGGAACGGATCCTGGAACAGGCCCAGGCGGTACTTGGCCTCCAGCACGTGGCGCACGGCGGCATCGACTTCCGCCATCGGCACCTTGCCCTCGCGCACCAGCCCGGGCAGTTGCTCGAGATAGGTGCCGCTGTGCAGGTCCATGTCCATGCCGGCGTGCAGGGCGTCGCGGGCGGAGGCGGCGGCATCGGCGGCCACGCCCTGCAGCTGCA
>CAZMMO010000439.1:0-1893 GCA_964567365.1 uncultured Rhodanobacteraceae bacterium
CGAACTTGTCGGTGTTCTGGGTCAGCTCCAGCGGCTGGCGCACGATCATGCGCGCCGTCTCGCGGCCGAAGAACTCGTCCAGCGGCTTGCCGTTGACTTCGATGGCGCCGCTGCCCTTGCGCAGGAACACGCGCGCGGAAGAGGTCTTGCGGCGGCCGGTGCCGTAATTTTGCTGAATTGCCATGGGATTCCTCAGATTTCCAGCGGCTGCGGCTGCTGCGCCGCGTGCGGGTGCTCGGCACCACCATAGACCTTGAGCTTGCGGTACATGGCGCGGCCGAGCGGATTCTTGGGCAGCATGCCCTTGACGCCGATCTCGATCACGCGCTCGGGGTGCCGGGCCAGCATGTCGCGCAGCGACATCGTCTTCATGTTGCCGACATAGCCGGTGAAGCGGTGATAGGCCTTGTCGTCCAGCTTCTTGCCGGTGACCGCGACCTTTTCGGCATTGATGACGACGATGTAGTCGCCGGTGTCCACATGCGGGGTGAACTCGGGCTTGTGCTTGCCGCGCAGGCGGCGCGCGATCTCGCTGCACAGCCGGCCGAGCGTCTTGCCCGTGGCGTCGACCACGTACCAGTCGCGCTTGATGCTCTCGGGCTTGGCGCTGAACGTCTTCATTGTTGGAATACCTGTCTGCCACCCCGTAGGGCGGGCCGAAAATGGAAAACGAAAGGCGCGAGAGAATAGCCGAACGGGCGCTTCTTCGCAAGCGCACGGGCTCCCGTGCCAGCCGCTCATGGTAGCACGATGCTTACGGGGGTGTCAGGGACATTTATCGGCCGGATACTTCGCCTTTTGCCGATCACTGGCGCCGATAAATGTCCCTGACACCCCCGCGCATGCTGGAATCCACCGGCCATCCGTGCCACATTGTCCCCGCCATGTCTTCCCGCAACCTCAGCCCCCTGGATCGCCTGCTCGACGGCCTTGAATCGGCCCTGGAGACCGTGGCCGGCAAGCCGTCCGCCAACCGGCCGACCCCCGGCGGCGCAGCCGAGTCCGCGCCGATGGAAGACGCCACGCGACGGCATGTGGCCGGGCTGATGCGCGTCAACCACACGGGGGAGGTCTGCGCCCAGGCCCTGTACAAGGGCCAGGCCCTGCTGGCCCGCGACGCGGCCACGGCCGCGCACCTGGACCAGGCGGCGGCGGAAGAGACCGACCATCTGGCCTGGTGCGCCACGCGCCTGGGCGAGCTGGCCTCGCGCCCCAGCCTGTTCAACCCGCTGTGGTACGCCGGCAGCTACGCCATCGGCGCGGCGGCGGCCCTGGCCGGCGATCCGGTCAGCCTGGGTTTCGTGGTGGAGACCGAGCGCCAGGTCGAGGCGCACCTGGCCGAACACCTCGGTCGCCTGCCCGCCGAAGACGCCCGCTCGCGCGCCATCCTCACGCAAATGCAGGCCGACGAGGCCCGCCACGCCGACAACGCCCTGGCCCGCGGCGGCGCAGCGCTGCCGTTTCCGGTACCCCGGCTGATGCGCATGGCTTCGAAGGTGATGAAGACGGTGGCGTACCGGGTCTAGCGAGGGGCGAGGGATGAGGGGCGAGAGCTCAGGGGTGTCCGAGCTCAGGGGTGTCAGGGACATTTATCGGCCCGGATACTTCGCATTTTGCCGATCACTGGCGCCGATAAATGTCCCTGACACCCTCGCACTGACACCCTCGCACGAAGGGTGGGCAAATCAAGGCGCAAAATCCATTCAGGCGCCCTCGCTGCTCGCCCCTCATCCCTCACCCCTCACATCAAATTGCGCCCGTGGAACAGTTCCTCGATCTCGCGCCGCAGCAGCAGTTCGATGCGGCGCCGGTCCTTGAACGGCAGCTCCGAGGCGTGCGTCTCGAACAGGTAGGTGTCCAGGTCGAAGTCCTTGATGTGCATCTTGGTGTGGA
>CAZMMO010000440.1:0-1879 GCA_964567365.1 uncultured Rhodanobacteraceae bacterium
CCATGCAGAAGTCGATGTCGAAGTCGGGCATCGACACGCGCTCGGGATTGAGGAAGCGCTCGAACAGCAGGTCGAAGCGCAGCGGATCGAGGTCGGTGATCTGCAGCGCCCAGGCCACCAGCGAGCCGGCGCCGGAGCCGCGTCCCGGGCCCACCGGGATGTCGTGTTCCTTGGCCCAGCTGATGAAGTCCGAGACGATCAGGAAATAGCCGGGGAAGCCCATCTGGATGATGGTGCCCAGCTCGTGTTCCAGACGCTGGTCGTAGTCTTTCCGGTCATGGCCCGGGGCCAGGGGATGCCGGGCCAGGCGCTCGGCCAGGCCGCTGGCGGCGCGTTCGCGGATGTAGCTGTCCAGGTCGTGGCCTTCGGGTACCGGGAACTGCGGCAGGTAGTAGGTGCCGAAATTCATTTCCAGGTTGCAGCGCTTGGCCAACTCGACCGTGTTTTCCAGTGCCTCGGGCAGGTCACGGAACAGTTCCGCCATTTCTTCGGGCGATTTCAGGTACTGCTCGGGGCTGTAGTCGTGCGGACGCTTGGGATCGGCCAGCACGCGACCCTGGTGGATGCACACGCGGGCCTCGTGCGCCTCGAAATCCTCGCGTTGCAGGAAGCACACGTCGTTGCTCGCCACCAGCGGCAGGTCGAGGCTCTCGCCCAGGGCCAGGGCGACCCGGTTCCAGTCTTCCTCGCCGTCGCGCCCGGTGCGGGTCAATTCCAGGTACAGGCGGTTGTCGAACAGGGACGTCAAGGGGGAAAGCTGCCGCCTGGCGGCGTCCGGCCGGTGTCCCTGGGCGGCGCGCGCGGCGGCGCTGCGGAAACCGCACAGGGCGATCAGGCCGCGGGTGCTTTCGGGCGTCAGCCAGGTGGCCTCGACCAGGGCATGGCCGCCATGCTGGCCCTCGCGCCAGGTGCGCGAGACCAGGCGCGACAGGTTGAGGTAGCCGGCATGATCCTGGCACAGCAGGGTCAGGCGCCAGGGCCGCGGATCGTCCGGCGAGGCCACCCACAGGTCGCATCCGGCGATGGGCTTGACGCCGGCGGCACCGGCGGCCTGGTAAAGCTTGACCAGGGCGAACAGGTTGCTCTCGTCGGTCAACGCCAGCGCCGGCATGTCGGCCTGCACGCAGCCTTCCACCAGCGGTTTGATGCGCACGGTGGAGTCGACCAGCGAAAACTCGCTGTGGACATGCAGGTGGACGAAACGGGCAGGCATGGGAGTCAGTTTAGCCTGCTTGACAACGGGTCTGTAGGACGACTGGACGGCTTTGCGAAAATCCGCCGTAGGAGTTGGTCCACCCTACTCGCGGGTTGCCAGGCAGCGGCGCACGGGAGCGAAGCTGCGGCGGTGTTCGGGGCAGGGTCCGAGTCGCGCCAATGCGGCCAGGTGCGCAGCCACACCGTAGCCCTTGTGTTTGGCGAAACCGTAGCCGGGATAACGTTGGTCCAGTTCGGTCATATAGCGGTCGCGGGCCACTTTGGCCAGGATCGAGGCGGCGCTGATGGCCGCATGCAGGCGGTCGCCACCCACGATGGCGCGGGCCGGGCAGGGCAGTCCGTCGGGAAGCCGGTTGCCGTCGACGAGCGCGTATTCGGCGGCCGGAGAGAGATTCTCCAGCGCCTGACGCATGCCTTGCATGGTCGCCTGCAGGATGTTGATGCGGTCGATTTCCGCACACGGCACCAGCACGATACGGAACGCCAGGGCGCGTTCGACGACAAGCTCGTACAGCGCCTCGCGGCGACGCGCGGTCAGGCGCTTGGAGTCGTCCAGGCCGTCGATGGGGCGGCGCGGATCGAGGATGACGGCGGCCACGCCGACCGGGCCGGCCAGCGGCCCGCGGCCGGCCTCGTCGATGCCGGCGGTCCGTGCGGGGATCAC
>CAZMMO010000441.1:0-1869 GCA_964567365.1 uncultured Rhodanobacteraceae bacterium
GCTTGATGCCGCCGAACCAGCGCGTGACCACGGCCACGACGCCGTCCAGGTCCTGGCCGTCGATGGCGGCCAGGATGGGTTTGCCGGCGCTGCCCGAGGGCTCGCCGTCGTCGTGGAAGCGGTAGTCCTGGCCGACCCGCCAGGCCCAGCAGTTGTGATTGGCATCGACGGCAGCGGCCTGGCGCAGGAAAGCCAGCGCTTCGTCCGTGCTGGCCACGGGAGCCGCCTGGGCCAGGAAGCGGCTCCTGCGGATTTCGACCTGGTGCGAGCAGGGGCCGGCGAGCGTGTACAAGGATTCAGCCATGCCCCATGTTATCCGCGAACCACCCACGTCGCCGTTGTTGGAAATCGGGATTCCCGGCAAGGGGGCATCAGGCGTCGCGGATCACCAGCAGGCGCAGCTCGCTCATGTCTTCCATGGCGTAGCGGATGCCCTCACGGCCGAAGCCGGAACGCTTGATGCCGCCGTAGGGCATGTTGTCGACGCGGAAGCTGGGAATGTCGCCGATGATGACGCCGCCCTGTTGCAGCACGTCCCAGGCCTGCATGGTGTGGGCGAGGTCGTTGGTGAACACGCCGGCCTGCAGGCCGTAATCGGAATCGTTGACGCGCGCAAGGGCTTCGTCGAAATCCTTGAACGGGGCGAGCAGGGCGACCGGGCCGAAGGCTTCCTGGCGGTTCACGGTGGCGTCGTCGGGCACGTTTTCCAGCACCGTGGCGTCGAGCATGTTGCCCTTGCGCTTGCCGCCGGTCAGCACCTTGGCGCCCGCGTCCTTCGCCTCCTTGATCCAGCCGTGCAGGCGCTCGGCGGCGGCCTCGTCGATCATGGGGCCGAGGAAGGTGTCCTTCTTGCGCGGGTCGCCGGCCTTGAGCTTCTTGGTCCTGGCCACGAACTTGCGCTTGAGCTTGTCGTACAGCGATTCGTGCACGTAGATGCGTTGCACGCCGATGCAGCTCTGGCCGGACTGGTAGAAGGCGCCGAAGATCAGCCGCTCGACCACGAAGTCCAGGCGGCTTTCCTGGTCGGCGTCGACGATGCAGGCCGCGTTGCCGCCCAGCTCCAGCACCACCTTCTTGCGCCCGGCTTTGGCTTTCAAATCCCAGCCGATCTGGCCGCCGGTGAACGAGAGCAGTTTCAGGCGCTCGTCCTCGACGAACGGCGAGGCATCCTTGCCCAGTACCGGCAGGATCGAGAAGGCACCCTTGGGCAGGTCGGTCTCGGCCAGTACCTCGCCAATGATGAGTGCGCCGATGGGTGTTCTTTCCGACGGCTTGAGCACGAACGGGCAACCCGCGGCAATGGCCGGCGCCACCTTGTGCGCAACCAGGTTGAGCGGAAAATTGAAGGGCGTGATGAACGAGCAGGCGCCCAGCGGTACCCGCTTGGTGAAGCCGCGATAGCCGTTGGCGCGCTTGGAAATTTCCAGGTTCAGCACTTCGCCGCCGACCTGCGGCGCCAGCTCCGCTGCGATGCGGAAGGTATCGATCAAACGCGTGGCCTCGCCCTCGGCATCGTGGATGGGCTTGCCCGCCTCGATGCACAACGCCTCGGCCAACTCCTTCCTGCGTTCGGTCATGCGCTCGACGCAATGATTGAGCACGGCCTGGCGCTGCCACGGCTTGAATTCGCGCATCGGCACTTCGGCCTTAACCGCCGCGGCGATGGCTTTCTCGACAGCCTTGGCGTCCGGCATGGCCACGCGCGTGGCAATACGCCCCGTGTACTTGTTGCGCACTTCCAGATCCGTGTTGGGCTGCATGGCCTGGTTGGCCAAGTAGTAGGGGTATTGTTTTTTCATGTCCGTATCTCCGGGGGCAGGTGATGGGGTGTATGGCTGTTCGTCCTTCGATACCTCAGGACGAACGGGA
>CAZMMO010000442.1:0-1852 GCA_964567365.1 uncultured Rhodanobacteraceae bacterium
TCGGTGATGCGCGTGTAGGCATGGTCGTTGGGGTAGTTGACCGTGCCGGTCTCCTGGAACCACTCCGCATCGGGCAGGTGCTCGTGCTCGAAGCGCAGCGAACGGTAGGGCAGGTGGCCGAACCGGTAGCCGAAATAGGCGTCGATAGGCCCGGTATAGACGATGTGGTCGTAAGCATCGCGATCGTCCACATCGGCAAAATCCACGCCTGTCTCCACCGTGATGCCGGGATGATCGAGCATGTTTTCGAACATCCGCGTGTAGCCGTGCAGCGGCATGGCCTGGAAGGTGTCGGTGAAATAGCGGTCGTCGGTATTGGTGCGCGTGGGGATGCGCGCGGCCACACCGGCCTTCAGCTGTGACGGGTCGAGCCCCCACTGCTTGCGCGTGTAGTTGAGAAAAAATTTCTCGTACAAGTCGCGTCCGACCGAGTTGAGCACCACATCCTCGCTGGTCCGCACCGGATCGCGTGGTTCGCGCACACGTTCGAAAAACGCCGCTGCGCCGGCCTCGTCCAGATCCAGCCCGTACAACCGGTTCAGCGTGTCCCGGTTGATGGGGAACGGATACAACTTGCCATCCACCACACCACGCACGCGATGCTCGTAGGGTCGCCACTGGGTAAAACGCGACAACCACTGGAAAATGCGTTCGCCGTTGGTGTGGAAGATGTGCGGCCCGTAGCGATGCACCAGCACGCCATGTGCATCCGGTTCGTCATAGGCATTGCCGGCGATATGCGGGCGCTTGTCAATGACGTGTACGTGATGGCCGGCATCGGCCAGTTCGCGCGCTGTCACGCTGCCTGCGTAGCCGGCACCGACGACGAGGGTGTTTTCATTCATGACATGGAGTTCGATAGTGACTCGGGCAGGGTTTCCTGCAGATTTTGCCAGCCCATGATCCGCACGCCACTGCGCACGTAGGCATCATCGCCGCCGTGAACCAGCCAGGGCGTCAAGGCTTCCTTGCCGGCGAAGCGTGCGGCCTTCTGGCCCGCACGGACGTAGTCAGGCGTGACTGTGCTGCCGGACTTGATCTCGACCGGCTGTAGCCGGCCGCCCGTCTCGAACACGAGGTCCGCTTCCAGGCCGTTGTTGTCGCGCCAGAAATACAGATCTGGTGGCAGCCCGGCGTTGAGGCGGGACTTCATGAACTCTCCCACCACGAAAGTCTCGAATATCGCGCCGCGCAAGGGGTGCAGACGGAGCGTTTCGACGTTCCGGATACCCAGCAGCCAACAGGCCAGGCCAGTATCGACGAAATACAACTTGGGTGACTTGACCAGCCGCTTGCCGAAATTGCGATGGTAGGGCGGCAACAGGAACACCAGATCGCTGGCTTCCAGTACGGACAGCCAGGCACGCGCGGTGTGGTTGGAGATACCCGCCTCGCCCGCCAGCGAGCTGGCATTGAGCAGTTGCCCGGTACGGGCGGCGCACAGACGCAGGAATCGCTGGAAAGCGGAAAGATCCTGCACGTTCAACACCTGACGCACGTCGCGTTCCACGTAAGTGGCGGCATAGGAGGCGAACCAGTCCGCAGGCGGCAAATCCTGCGCATGGATGGCGGGATACATGCCGCGCAGCATCAGGCCATCCAGGCCCAGCGCTCCGGCTTGCGACGCAGGCAATTCCGCCAGTGACAGCGGAAGCAGCCGCGTCATGCCCACCCGGCCGGCGAGCGATTGGGTGACACCGGACAACAACCCGAACTGCTGGGAACCCGTCAGTACGAAACGTCCCGGTACCCGGTTCGCGTCCACCATGCCCTGCAGGTAGGAAAACAGGTCCGGCCAACGTTGTGCCTCGTCGAACACGGCGCCCTCCTCGAACCGGGCCAGGAAACCGCG
>CAZMMO010000443.1:0-1851 GCA_964567365.1 uncultured Rhodanobacteraceae bacterium
CCGCTCCTGGCCGATATGGATGGGCGTTGGCAGCTGCATCTGGTGGATCAGCAACGTCTGGGCGAAGACTTGCGTCTGCGCCTGCGTCCCTCCCGGACGCCGCCGCCTCTATTGTAGGAGCGCACCCGGGCGCGACCAGCGTAATGCCCCATGGAGGGCCGATGCCGTCGCGCCCGGGTGCGCTCCTACAGCACAAAAACCGGGTCGCCGTTGTCTACGCGTGCGCGGTGGTAGAATACGCGGGCCGGGTGTTCCGGCAAACGTCTTCAGGGCGGGGTGGAAGTCCCCACCGGCGGTAGGCCCTTCGGGGCAAGCCCGCGAGCGCTCCGGCCGGTGCCGGAGGTCAGCAGACCCGGTCGAAGTCCGGGGCCGACGGTCACAGTCCGGAGGAAAGAAGACGGCCACGTGCGGGCAACCGCGCGCAGCCTCGTGCCTTGGGGCGTTCTCGCCATTGATTTGAGGAGAACGTTTCATGATTTCCCGCCATGCCGCCGCCGTTCCCGGTCCGGGGGCGCGCTGATGTTCACCGGTATCGTGCAGAGTGTGGGCCGCGTCGAGCGGCTCGAGACGCGTGGCGGCGACGTGCGGCTGCATGTCGATGCGGCCGGCCTGGACCTTGCCGACGTGGCTCTCGGCGACTCGATCTCCGTGTCCGGCTGCTGCCTGACCGTGGTATCGCTGGGCGAGCGCGGCTTTGCCGCCGACGTCTCCAACGAGTCGTTGTCGCTGACTACGCTGGGCAAGCTCAGGCCCGGCGATCCGGTCAATCTGGAAAAAGCCCTGCGCCTGGCCGACCGCCTTGGCGGACACCTGGTGTCCGGCCATGTCGACGGCCTCGGCCGGGTGGTGTCGGTGAAGCCCGACGGCCGCTCGCAGCGTTGGACCTTCGAGGTGCCCGGGTCGCTTTCGTGCTACATCGCGCACAAAGGTTCGGTCACCGTCGACGGCACCAGCCTGACCGTCAACGAGGTCGAGGATACGCGCTTCGGTGTCAACCTCATCCCGCACACCGTCGAGCACACTAGCTTCCACGCCCGCAAGCCCGGCGACGCCGTCAATATCGAGGTCGACGTGGTGGCGCGTTACATCGAACGCCTGCTCGGAACCGGAACGTCCCCCGGCATCGACACCGACTTCCTCAAGCGTCACGGTTTCGCCTGAGCCCACCTCCGCTTCACACTTTTCGACCTGCGGGTCCCGGGTCCCGGGGCCCGGGTCCCGAACAGGGTCCTGTCCCATGAGCTTCAACTCCATCCCCGAAATCCTCGACGACATCCGCGCCGGCCGCATGGTCGTCATGCTCGACGACGAAGACCGCGAAAACGAAGGCGACGTCATCATGGCCGCCAGCCAGGTGCGCCCGGAAGACATCAACTTCATGGTGCGCGAGGCGCGCGGCCTGGTCTGCCTGGCGCTGACCGAGCAGCGCTGCCACCAGCTCGGCCTCAGGCCCATGGTCAGCGACAACACCTCGCCGTACCACACCAATTTCACCGTCTCGATCGAGGCCGCCGAAGGCGTCACCACCGGCATTTCCGCCTACGACCGCGCGCGCACCGTGCAGGCGGCGGTGAAGGCCGATGCCAGAGCTTCCGACCTCACCCAGCCTGGCCACATCTTTCCGCTGACGGCACAGGCCGGCGGCGTGCTCAGCCGTGCCGGGCACACCGAGGCGGCCTCGGACCTGGCCGGGCTGGCGGGCCTGGAGCCGGCCGGCGTGCTGGTCGAGGTACTGCACGAGGATGGCTCGATGGCGCGGCGCGCGGACCTGGAGGCATTCGCGCAAAAGCATGGCCTGAAGATCGGCACCATCGCCGACCTGATCCGCTACCGCCTGGAAACCGAGAAGAC
>CAZMMO010000444.1:0-1849 GCA_964567365.1 uncultured Rhodanobacteraceae bacterium
AATCCGTCCTGCCTGTTGCCGGAGTATCGTGTTCAGGCTGCCAGGCGATCCAGGGCCAGCCCGAGCATACGGTCGTCGAACAGGCGCTGCTTGCGCTCGGCGGCCTCGGCACCCGCGGGCCAGTGCGCCAGTGTCTGGCGTAGACCATCCACGTTGGACTCGGCATGTTCGCGACTCAGCAACCAGTCCACGGTGGCCAGCAGTTCCATGCCCAGCGGTGACTGAAAGCCGTCGATCTGTTCGACGGTTTTTTGCAGTGCTGCCGCGTAGGGGCTGGCTTCCTGGCTTTTCAGGTAGGTGGCCAGGTAATCCTTGCGGGTGTCGTCGAACCAGATCACGTCGGTCAGGTCGGCGTCGGGGATGCGCTTGTCGCAATGCAGGTAGCTGCCGTCCAGGCCGTTCAACAAGTGTGTCAGTCGGTTGGCATATGGGCCGTACTTGTGGGCTACAAATTGCAGCTTGAGCGGGTTGTCCGGTGCCAATTGCTGGATGTTGCGCTCCAGCAGCCACGCCAGCTTCTGGATTTCCAGCAGGCTGCACTCGAACCCGAGCACCCAGTACTGGCGCACCAGCTCGGCAATCAGTGCGCGCGCCGGGGTCAATTTCTTGACGCCCTGCTTCTTGGCCACATTCTGGTATTGCCGGGTCGGTTCGTAGACCACGATGTCCACGCCTTCGATGTTGCCAAGGTGGGCCTCGATGGCTTCGCGCACCCTGTCCCAGGCCAGGCCGCCATGGCCGCTGCCCAGCGGCGGGATGGCGATGGACACCACGTCATGTCCGGTGATGAAACGAGCAAGGTCGTCCAGGCCGGCATGGATCCAGGCCATGCGCGACTTGCCGCGCCAATGCTGTTTGGTGGGAAAGTTGATGATCCAGCGCGGCCCCATCAGGGCGTGGCGTTCGGTCACGAACATGCGGCCCACTTCGACCTCTCCGGCCTTGCAGGCGGCGGCATAACGGTGGAAGTTGTCGGGGTAGGCTTCCTTGAACATCAAGGCGATACCCTTGCCCATCACGCCTACCGTATTGACCGTGTTGACGAGGGCCTCGGTTTCCGCCTCCAGCAGGTTGCCTTGCGTGTAGCGAATCATCAGAAATACCATCCGGGTCGGGCGTGAACGGCAATCTTCAAGGCCATCTTGGTGGCTGATTGCTCCACCTGCTCCTTTACTTGGCCAGTGTAGACCACGACGCCCAAAAAAGCCTCAACGGGAACCGTCCCGTGAACCAGTGCTTCAGCCTGATAGCGTTCGAAGCGGTCGGGATCTTCATGGTCACGTTGGAAGTGGCGATTGCGCCAGTCATTCCACGGGAGTTCGGCCAGGCGCGCCTGGTCGCGGAAGAAGTTGGCCACGTTCAGGTACGCGTGGCGATCGGATACGACATAATCCAAACCCAACTCGTCCAGCCGCGGCAGGCTGGTCACTATGATGGCGATGTCCTGGTTGGCCCGACGCTCGATGCCGCCGTAGCCCGTCTTGATGTTGTAGAGCATTGGCGACCATGGCGTGAAGTAGAATGGCACGTAGTCACTCAACGTGCCGCCGGGGGCCATGGGTATTTCCCGATACTGCCGTCGCTCGATGAGATCCGGGTTGCCGATGACCCGGTAGTGGGGATGTTGCTCGGGCGAGTTGCGACAAGGCAGGCCGTGGCGGAGGAGCCACGGCAAGTTGTCCACATGCACGATGCGGAAAATCAGCGCCTTGTCGGGGTTCAGGTTGTTCGGCATGGCCCGTGGCCGAAGCGTGTGCGGATTCCTTCATACCATTGGCTGGTGAGTGGAAGCTAGTGCAACAGTGGGCCTTCGGGCGAGCTTTGCAGCCTGGGGCGGATCAGGAAATTC